>JASHTN010000435.1 GCA_030040525.1 Gammaproteobacteria bacterium
GTCGGCACGGGCCTGAGCCACGCGGTCTGCAATCACCGCGACGAGGAGTTCTGGGGCGTCGATCCTGACATCGATTCCGTCAGCCGCTTCATCGCGCAGTACGTGAGCGACAACGACCGCTGGACCTCGCCGAAGTACCTGCTGGGGGAGAGCTACGGCACGACGCGCGCGGCGGCGATCGTCGATTACCTGCGCGAGAAGCGCTCGCTCGAGTTCAACGGCCTGATCCTGGTGTCGGTGGCGACCGACATCGAGGCGATCTTCGCCGAGCTGCCCGGCAACGACCGGCCGTACGCGGTGTATCTGCCGGGCTACGCGGCGGTGGCCTGGTACCACCATGCGCTGCCCCAGCAGCCGCCGGCGCTCGAGCCGTTCCTCACCGAGGTGCGCGCCTACGCCCTGGGGCCCTACACCCAGGCGCTCATCAAGGGCGATGCGCTTACCGATGCCGAGCGCGATGCGGTCGCCCAGCAGCTGCATGCCTACACCGGCCTCTCGGTCGAGTACCTCAAGTACGCCAACCTGCGTGTCTCGGAGGTCGAGTTCGCGCACGAGCTCCTGAAGACCGAGCGCAAGACCGTCGGCCGGCTCGACGGCCGCTTCGTCGGTCCGACGCTGGATCAGCTCGCCAAGGAGGCGGACTACGACCCACAGTCGGCCGCCATCGAGTCCGCCTTCAGCGCGGCATTCCTCGACTACTACCACGGCACGCTCAAATTCGGTCAGGGAGTCACCTACCACACGGTCAACTTCGGCATCGGCGAGAAGTGGAAGTGGACCCACAAGACCGCGCAGGGCGAGCAGCCGATGGTCAACTCGGGCGTGGATCTCGCCCAGACGCTCGTGCAGGACGTGAATCTCAAGGTCCTGGTGCTGTGCGGCTACTACGACCTCGCGACGCCGTTCTCGGCGACCGAGTACGTGATGTCACACCTGGGCGTGCCGGCGTCGGCGAGCGCCCGCATCCAGCTCAAGTACTACGAGGCGGGCCACATGATGTACGTGCACCCGCCGTCGCTCGCGAAGATGAAGCGCGACCTCGACGAGTTCATCGACTCGACCGACCGTCTGTGACCGGCAGCACCATCTGGGCGCGCAGCCCCGGATGGTTGTCGAGCAGCTGCAGCACGCCGCCGTGGAGGCGGGCCACCGCCTCCACGATCGACAGCCCGAGTCCCACGCCCGGGGTGCCGCGGCTGGCATCGCCGCGGAAGAAGCGCTCGGTCGCCTTGGGCCGGTCGGTCGCGGCGATGCCCGGGCCGTTATCGGCGACGGCGATCTCGACCGAGCCGTCGGTGCGGCGCCCGACCTCGACGCTGATCGAGCCGCGGCTCGGCACGCACTTGAGGGAGTTGTCGATCAGGTTGCTCAGCGCCTGCGCGAGCAGCACCGGATCGCCGGCGATCGCGGCGGCGCCATCGGCCTGGAAGGTGAACGCGACTCCCTTCTGCTCCGCGGCCGGCTCGTAGAACTCCACAACCTCGGCGGCCACCCGCGCCGCGTCCACCTGCACGAAGCCCGAGCGGCGCGCGCCGGTGTCGATTTCCGACAGCCGCAGCAGCGCGTTGAAGATGCGCATCACGCGATCGACGTCCGCAACTGCCCCCTCGATCTCGGCGAAGGTCTCCGCGGCCGCCGGCCGCGTCAGCGACAGCTCCTCGAGCCGCGAGCGCAGCTCGGCGAGCGGGGTGCGCAGGTCGTGGGCGATCGAGTTGGAGACATTGCTGATGCCGCGGATCAGGTGCTCCATGTGATCGAGCATGCCGTTCAGCGTCTGCGACAGCGTGTCGATCTCGTCTCCCGAGCGCGCCGTCGGCAGCCGCTGGCGCAGGTCGCCCTGCATGATGGCGGAGACCGCCTGGCGCATGCCCTCGACACGGGCGAGCAGGCTGCGGCGGATGAAGATTGCCCCGGCCATGCCGACCACGAACAGGAAGGTGATGGCGCCGCCGAGGCCCCAGGCGAAACGCCGCTCGAGCGGCAGGAAGAGCGACGAGTCCCGGCCGACGAGCAGGTGATAGCCGCCGGGGAGCGAGGTCTGCACCAGGAGGGTGTGGGTCGGGCGGCCGGCAAGGTCGATCATCACCGCGTTCATGCCGGGCCTGTCGGGGACGCCCGTCGGCCAGGCGGCGAGATTGCCGGCGAGGCGCCGGTGCGCGCCGTCGGTGAGCAGCAGCGTGCGCTCGAAGGCGATCTGCATCCCGACCCGGGCGTTGATGTAGTGGGTGAGTCCGGCGACGCCCTCGCGGTTGAAGAGCTCCGTGAGGCGCTGGGCATCGTCGCGCAGGATCTCCTGGCGGCCCTCTAAGATGGTCACGCTCCAGGCGTACCACAGCGGCACGGCGAACACCGCCAGCGCGGCGATGCCCAGCAGCACGTAGCCGAACGCCCAGTTGGCGGTGGAGGAACGGAACAGCCTAGTCATGCTCGCACATCATATAACCCGCGTTGCGCACCGTGCGCACCAGCGGGCGCTCGGAATCGAGCTCGATTTTCTGGCGGAGCTTGGAGATGTGCACGTCCACGACGTTGGTCTGCGGGTCGAAGTTGTAGTCCCAGACCGCCTCCAGCAGCATGGTGCGCGTCACCACCTGGTTGGCGTGACGCATCAGGTACTCCAGCAGCTTGAACTCGCGCGGCTGCAGGTTGATGGTGCGGCTGCCGCGCGTCACGCGCCGCGACAGCAGGTCCATGCGCAGGTCGCCCACCTGCAGGACACGCTGGCTCGCATCCCCGCCCTGGGCGCGCCGCCCGAGCGCATCGACGCGTGCCAGCAGCTCGCCGAAGGCGAACGGCTTGGTGAGGTAATCGTCGCCGCCGGCGCGCAGACCCTTGATACGCTCATCGACCGCATCGAGCGCGGAGAGGATCAGGATCGGCGTGCGGTTGCCCGCCTTGCGCAGCGCTTCGATGATGCCGAGCCCGTCGATGTTGCCCGGCAGCATCCGGTCCATGACGATGACGTCGTATGGCTCGCTGGTCGCGTGAAACAGGCCGTCGCGCCCGTTGGCGGCGTGCTCGACGGTGTGACCGGACTCGCGCAGACCGTTGGTGATGAAGCGCGCCACGCGCTCGTTGTCTTCCACGACCAGGACCTTCACGGCGCGGCTCCCGCGTCCGCCGGCGTCGCGAGGTCGCCGTGCGATCCGGGCTCCTGGTGCGGATGCTTGCGTGCCCAGCGCACCACCAGACGATCCAGGTACAGGTAGATCACCGGTGTCGTGAACAGTGTCAGCATCTGGCTCAGGACCAGGCCTCCGACCATGGTATAGCCGAGCGGCTGACGCAGCTCCGAGCCGGTGCCGCGGCCGAGCATCAGGGGCAGCGCTCCCAGGATCGCCGCCATAGTGGTCATCATGATGGGCCGGAAGCGCAGCAGGCACGCCTTGCGGATGGCGGCCTGCGGGTCGAGATGCTCGTTGCGCTCCGCGTGGATCGCGAAGTCGACCATCATGATGCCGTTCTTCTTGACGATGCCGATAAGCAGGATGATGCCGATCGTTCCCACGATCGACAGGTCGAAGTGAAACAGCATCAGCATCAGCAGCGCCCCGACGCCTGCGGAGGGCAGCGTCGAGAGAATGGTCAGCGGGTGAATGTAGCTCTCATAGAGCACGCCGAGGATGACGTATACGACCAGCAGCGCCGCCAGGATCAGAAGCGGCAGGGTTCTCAGCGACGACTTGAAGGCCTGCGCGGTGCCCTGGAAGGTGCCGGAGATCGAATCGGGCATGTGGATCGACGCAGCCACTTTCTGAATGGCCGTAACTGCATCACCGAGCGCAGCGCCCGGAGCCAGATTGAAAGACAGCGTCACCGCCGGGAACTGCCCCTGGTGGTTGATCGACAGGTAAGTAGTGTGTCCGGTGTCGAATCTGGTGAACGCCGACAGTGGCACCTGCTGCCCGGTGGTGGGCGACTTGATGTAGATCTTGTTGAGCGTGTCGGGTTGGCCGAGGAGGGACGGCAGCACCTCGAGCACGACATGGTAGCTGTTGAGCTGCGTGAAGTATTGTGTCACCTGGCGCTGGCCGAAGGCGTCGTAGAGCGTGTTGTCGATGAGCGCCGGCTGGATGCCGAAGCGCGCGGCCTGGTCGCGATCGATGACCAGCGACAGCTTGGTGCTGCTCGATTGCTGGTCGGAGGCGACATCGGTGAGCTGCGGCAGCTTCTCGAGCTTCGCCAGCAGGCGCGGCGCCCACTCGTTCAGCTCCTCGAGATTGGCGTCCTGCAGCGTGTATTGGTACTGGGTGCGTGAGGTGCGCCCGCCGACGTTCAGATCCTGCGCGGCCTGCAGGAACACGGTGCCGCCGGGCACCGCGGCGATCTTCCTGCGCAGCCGCGTGACGACCTGATCCGCGGTCGCATCGCGCTCATCGCGCGGCTTGAGCCCCAGAAACACGAAGCCGTTATTGAGCGGCTGGCTTCCACCGACGAAGGCGCCCCAGCCCGCGACCGCAGGATCGTCCCCGATGACTTTCATGAGGCGACGCTCGAGCGTCACCATCTCATCGAAGGACACATCCTGCGGCGCATCGGTGACACCGGCGATTACGCCGGTGTCCTGCTGCGGGAAGAAGCCCTTGGGGATCACCACGTAGAGCAGCACTGCGGTGGCCACCGTGGCGAGGAACGTCATCAGCGTCGCGCGCTGGTGGCGCAGCACGAAGTCGAGACCGCGCGTGTAGTGGTCGATCATCCACTGGAAGCCGCGCTCGAGCACCATGTAAAGGCGTCCATGGCTGACGTGCCGCTCGTCGCGCAGGAACAGCGAGCCCATCATGGGCGAGAGGGTGAGTGAGACGATCGCGGAAACCGCGATGGTCATGGTCACCGTGACGGCGAACTCATGGAACAATCGGCCTACGATCCCGCTCATCAGCAGCAGCGGGATGAACACCGCCACCAGCGAGATGCTGATGGAGAGGATCGTGAAGCCGATCTCGCCGGCGCCCTTGATGGCCGCTTCGTAGGGCGGCAGCCCGGCCTCGATGTGCCGGTAGATGTTCTCGAGCATCACGATCGCATCATCGACTACGAAGCCCACCGCGATGGTGAGCGCCATCAGCGACAGGTTGTCGAGGCTGTAACCGACGACGTACATGAGCGCCGCGGTGCCCAACAGCGCGAGCGGGACGGTCACCCCCGGAATCGCCGTGGCCCAGAAGTTCCTCAGGAACAGGAAGATCACCATCACCACCAGGCAGATCGCCACCAGCAACGTCAGCTCCACGTCACGCACCGAAGCCTGGATGGTGACGGTGCGGTCGATCACCTGGTCGAGCTTCAGCGATGGGGGTACCGAGGTCATGATGTGCGGCAGAGCTGCCTTCACTTCAGCCACGTCATCAATCACGTTGCTGCCCGGCAGCTTGTGGATGAACAGCAGCACCCCGGTCCGGCCGTTCTGGAAAGCGACCGACTGGCTGTTCTCCGGACCGTCGATGGCCACTCCTATGTCGCGGACGCGGATCGGCGCGCCGTTTCTATATGCGACGATCACGTCGTTCCACGGCGCCGCCTTCAGCAGCTGGTCGTTGTCGTAGATGGTGTAGTTCTCGTGGACTCCGGTGATCGCACCCTGCGGCGTATCGACCGTCGCGGTGGTGATGAGGTTGGCGACGTCCTCGAGCTGCAGGCCCACTGCGGCGAGCTTCACCGGGTCTATCTGGATGCGTACCGCGGGCTTCTGCTGGCCGCCGACGCCCACGTTCGCGATCCCCGGCAGCTGCGACAGCTGCTGGGCGATCACCGTCTCGGCGTAATCGTCGACCTCGGTCATCGGCAGCACGTCCGAGTGCACCGCGAAGATGAT
>JASHTN010000436.1 GCA_030040525.1 Gammaproteobacteria bacterium
CTCGATCGGCGAGGCCGCCGCCTTCGCCCTGCTCGAGCGCGTGCCGGGGAGCTGCGACGCGGATGCGCTGCTGCTGCTCGGTACCGGGGAATCGAGCGATGCCCACCACATGTCCGCGCCCCATCCCGAGGGACGCGGCGCGCGCGAGGCGATGCTGGCCGCGCTCGCCGACGCCGGACTCGCCGCCGCCGACATCGACTACATCAACTTCCACGGCACCGGCACCCCGGGCAACGATGCGGCGGAGGCGCGCGCGGTCGCCGCGACGCTCGGCCCCCGGATACCGGGCAGCTCGACCAAGGGGGCGACCGGTCACACCCTCGGAGCGGCCGGCGCGCTCGAGGCGGTGATCTGCGCGCTGGCTCTGCGGCATGGGGTGATGCCAGCAGGCGTCAACACCACCCAGGTCGACCCGGCGCTCGAGGTGCACTACCTGCGCGAGAACCGCCGCGCGCCAGTGCGGCGTGTGATGAGCAACTCCTTCGGCTTCGGCGGCTCGAACTGCAGCCTGATCCTCGGACGGGCCGGATGAGCGCAACGCCCGAGTTGACGGGATGGGTGCAGGCGGTGGGCCTGCTCGGGCCGGGACTCCCCCACTGGCCCGCCGCGGCGCAGGTGCTCGCAGGCGGTGCCTACAGCCCGCGCCCGACCGTCATCCCGGCAGTCGAGTGTCTGCCGGGCGCCGAGCGGCGGCGCACCGGGACCGTGGTGCGGCTCGCGCTGGCGGCGGGCCTTGAGGCGCTGGCCCGCGGTGCGGCCGACGCCACCAAGCTGCCGACGGTGTTCGCCTCCTCGGGCGGAGACGGACTCAACTGTCACGAGATCTGCGCGACGCTCGCCTCCCCCGAGCGGCAGATTTCCCCCACCCGTTTCCACAACTCGGTGCACAACGCTGCCGCCGGCTACTGGGGCATCGCCACCGGGGCGACCGCGGCCGCGAACGCGCTGTGCGGCCACGACGCGAGCTTTGGCGCCGGACTTCTCGAGGCGCTCGCCCAGATGCAGGTCGAGGCGACGGCAGTGCTGCTCATTGCCTATGATGCGAGCTACCCGGAGCCGATGCGCAGCGTGCGGCCAATCCCCGACGCGTTCGCGGTGGCGATGCTGCTCGCCCCTGGGGACGGGCGGCGAGCGCTGGCGCGGCTCACGGTTGCGCTGACCGGTGCACCCCCGACCCGCATGGACGAGGTGCGGCTCGAGGCGCTGCGCCGGAGCATCCCGGCGGCGCGCAGCCTGCCGCTGCTGCAGCGGCTGGCGCTCGGTACGCCGGGCGGGGTGGTGATCGACTACCTGGAGGAGCAGCGCCTGAGCGTCGAGGTGGACACATGCCCTTAGACCGGGCGTGGATCGAGCAGCACATCCCCCACAAGGGACGCATGTGCCTGCTCGATGAGGTGCTCTCATGGGACGCCGCGCACATCCGCTGCCGCAGCAGCACGCACCGCGCGCCCGACAACCCGCTGCGCGCCTACGGGAGGCTCGGAGCCGCCTGCGGCATCGAGTACGGCGCCCAGGCGATGGCCGTGCACGGCGCGCTGATCGCCGCCAGTGCGCCGCTCGCCAGCACGGTGTCGACGGCCGTGCGCGGCAGCATCGGGGCCGCGGTCGGGTATCTGGCGAGCGTGCGCAATGTGGCGCTGCATGTCGCGCGGCTCGATGACCTGGTCGAGGAGCTGGTGGCGTCCGCCGAGCGGATCACGGGCGACGGCCGCACGGTGCTCTATGACTTCGCGGTGTCCGCGGGCGGGCGCGTGCTGGTGAGCGGGCGCGCCGGCATCGTGTTCGACGCGGCCTCCGGCGCACACACGGCCGGTACCGGAACGCACGCATGAGCGCGAGCCCGCCGGCAGGCTCCGCGGCCCCGAAGCGCGCACTGGTCACCGGCGGCAGCGGACGTATCGGCGGTGCCATCTGCCGCCGCCTGGCGCACGACGGCCACTTCGTCTACGTCCACTGCCATCGCGGCCTCGAGGTCGCGCACGCTCTGGTGCGCGACATCCTCGAGGGCGGCGGCCGCGCCGCGACCATCGCGTTCGACGTCACCGACACCGAGGCCGCGCGCGGCGCGCTCGAGGCGGCGCTCGCGGCCGGCCCGATCCAGATCCTGATCAACAACGCCGGCGTGCACGACGACGCCGTGCTGCCGGGCATGAGTGCGGCGCAGTGGCGCCGTGTCATCGACGTGTCGGTCAATGGCTTCTACAACGCCACGCAGCCGCTGCTCATGCCCATGATCCGCGCGCGCTGGGGCCGGATCGTCAGCGTCTCGTCGGTCGCGGCGCTGATCGGCAACAAGGGTCAGGTCAACTACGCGGCCGCCAAGGGGGCGCTGCACTCGGCGACCCGCGCGCTCGCCCTCGAGGTCGCCACCCGCGGGGTGACCGTCAACGTGGTGGCGCCCGGGATCATTGCCACGCCCATGACCGAGGGGCTGTTCGACGCCCGGGCGATCGAGCGGCTGGTCCCGATGAACCGCCTGGGGACGCCGGCCGAAGTGGCGGGTGTCGTCTCCTTCCTCACGTCCGACGATGCCGCGTACGTGACCGGGCAGGTGATCTCGGTGAGCGGCGGCATGGCGTAAGCGCGCGCGTCAGGCGCGCTCGCTGGGTGCGCTCGCGCGGGGCGCCTCGAGCTGCTGCCGGCCGCTTCAGCTGTGCGCGCGCAGCCAGCCGATGATGCGCGCCGGAATCTCCTCGCGCGCCCGGCGGCTCACGTACATGCCGATGTGGCCGGTGTCGATCGCGCAGCCGGTGTAGTCGCGGCTGCGCACATGCCGGCCCATGCCGGCACAGGCCGCGGCGGGCACGATGTGATCGGCCCTGGCGTAGAGATTGAGCAGCGGCTGGCGGATCTGCTTCAGGTCCACCGTCCGGCCGCCGATCTCGAGAGTGCCGCGCACCAGGCGGTTCTCCTGGTAGAACCAGCGCACGTACTGCGTCAGCGCCGCGGCAGCCTGCGCGGGGCTGTCGAAGATCCAGCGCTCGAGGCGCATGAACTCCTCGACGGCACGCTGGTCGGCGCGGCTGGTGAGCAGCCGCACGTACTTCTGCTGCGTCAGCCTGAAGGGCATGAGCGCCAGAAACAGCGCGTTCAGCGCCGCACCCGGGACGTTGCCACAGCGCGCGATGAGCTCGGTATCGACGCCGCGCACCCACCTGGAGAGCAGGTCGTCGGGGGTCTGAAAGTCCACCGCCGTGGTGAGCGTCACGAGGTTACGGACATCCTGCGGATGCAGTGCCGTGTAGCAGAGGCTGAGCACTCCGCCCTGACAGACGCCGAGGAGATTCACGGCGTCCGTCGCGTGCGCGGCGCGCACCTGCTGCACGCAGCCGCCGAGCGAGCGCTCGACGTAATCCTCGAGATCGCGGCCGCGGTCCGAGTCGTCCGGCTCGCCCCAGTCGATGAGGTACACGGCGAGGCCCGCCTCGAGGAGCCGCCGCACGAGCGAGATGTCCGGCTGCAGATCGAGCACGTAAGGCCGGTTCACCAGCGCGAAACAGATCAGCACCGGCACAGGTGCCGAAGCGGGCCGCGGCGGCGCACGCCTGCCGCGCCCGCGCTGCGCCCGCTCGGACGGCGCGCCCGCAGGCGCGGTCAGCGGCAGGTAACGGTAGAGGGTGGTCTTGCCGCGGCTCCACACCGGCTGCTTCGCCGAGCAGCCG
>JASHTN010000437.1 GCA_030040525.1 Gammaproteobacteria bacterium
CGCTCACCTCGCGCGTCACGCGCTCGATCTCGGATTTGACGGCCTCGAGCTCGCTTTCGGCCTTGCGCGCCTCCTGCGGCTGCGGCGAATGCGGCTGCCGCGCCGCCGCCGCCAGGGCCGCGCAGGGCACGGCGAGCAGACCGCAGAGCAGGCAACCGATCCGGCTGCCGGCCGGTCGCGGCCCCGCGGCGCGGGCCCCGCCGACGCGTACCCCCGGAAACGCTGCGCCAGGCAGGGGGGCGCTATAATGCGCGCCCTTTTTCGCCCCTGGCCTGCCTTGCGCTCCCATGGACCGCATCCTCGAGTTCGCCAGCCATCACCCCTGGCTCGCAATCGCCACCGCGATCGTCGCAGCCCTGGTCGCTGTATACGAGATGCGGGCGCGGGCGGAAAGTCTCATTTCCGTTTCGCCCCAGGAGCTGATCCGTCTCATGAACCAGGGGGCCGTGCTGCTCGACCTGCGGCCGGCAGAGCAGTACCAGGCCGGGCACCTCGCCGGTGCCCGACTCGTGACGGGCGAGCAGCTGCTGCAGGCGAGCGACTCTCTGAAAAGACACAAGGAAAAGGCCGTCGTGGTCTACGATGATTCGGGCTCGGCGGGCGCTGCGGCGGCGCGCCAGCTTGCCCGCCAGGGATTCGCCCGGGCGCTGACGCTGCGCGGCGGGCTCGCCGCCTGGCGCGCGGACAACCTGCCGCTGACGCGGACCTGAAGGCCCCGGGGGAAAGCCGCCGGTGGCCGCACCGCACGTGGTGATGTATGTAACGGGGTGGTGCCCCTATTGCGCGCGCGCGCAAAGCCTGCTCGAGCAGAAGGGTGTTGCATTCGAGGTGATCGACGTCGAGGCGGTGGCCGGAGCACGCGAGGAGATGGCAGCCCGCGGCGGCGGCCTCACGGTGCCGCAGATCTTCATCGGCGACCGGCCAGTCGGCGGCTGTGACGATCTGTACGCGCTCGAGGCCTGCGGCGCGCTCGATCCGATTCTGAAAAACGGAGCTTGAAATGGCCAATGAACCTGGCGGTGCCGTGCCGGCGCCCGAGATGATGGGAGGGCAGGGTCCGGTACTGGCGCTGCAGAGCGTGTACCTGAAGGATTGCTCGTACGAGGCACCGAACGGACCGCGCGTCGAGGGCGCCTGGAGCCCACAGATCAATCTCGACCTGCAGACCGCGGCGAGCCCGGGGACCGGCGAGGCGCGCGAGGTGGTGCTCACCGTCACGGTGTCCGCCAAGCAGAACGATACGACGATCTTCCTCGTCGAGGTGAAGCAGGCGGGACTCTTCCTGATGCGCAATCTCGCCGAGGCGGATCTCAAGCGCGCCATCAGCACCATCTGCCCCGCGGTGCTCTTTCCGTACGCGCGCAGCGCGGTGTCGCAGCTCGTCAGTCAGGGCGGCTTCCCGCAGTTCCTGCTGCCGCCGGTCAATTTCGAGGCGCTGTACGCCGCCAACCAGGCGCAGCCCCCGGCCGCGACCAACTGACATGACGGGGCGCGCCGTGCGCGACCCGGTCGCCGTGCTCGGTGCCGGCTCCTGGGGCACGGCGCTCGCCGTGCAGTTCGCGCGGGGCGGCCGGCCGGTACGCCTGTGGGGGCGCGATGCCGCGCGGCTCGCCGACATGGCCGAGCGGCGCTGCAATGCGCGCTACCTCGAAGGCGTCGAGTTCCCACCCTCGCTCGAGGTGCAGCCGCGCTTGCCGGCAGCGCTCGCGGGGGCGCGCGACGTGCTCATCGCCGTGCCGAGTCACGCGTTCCGCGAGCTGCTCGGCGAGCTCGCGCCGCATCTCGGGGGCGACATGCACGTGGCCTGGGCCACCAAGGGCATCGAGCTCGAGAGCGGCAGACTCCCGCACCAGATCGCCCTCGAGGTGTTGGGTCGCGAGCGTCGCGTCGCGGTGCTCTCCGGGCCGACCTTCGCGCGCGAGGTGGGCGCGGGACTGCCCACTGCCATGACCATCGCCTCGCCCGATGCAGCGTACGCGCAGGCGCTCGCCCGCGAGCTGAGCTCGGCCAACTTTCGCGCCTACTCCTCGACCGACATCCTGGGAGTGGAGATCGGCGGCGCAGTGAAGAACGTGCTGGCCGTCGGCGCGGGCCTCTCGGATGGGCTCGGCTTCGGCGCCAACACGCGCGTCGCGCTGATCACGCGGGGACTGAAGGAGATGACCCGCCTGGGCACCACACTCGGCGCGCAGCCGGCCACTTTCATGGGACTCGCCGGGCTCGGCGACCTGGTGCTGACCTGCACCGACGATCAGTCGCGCAACCGGCGCTTCGGCCTGTTGCTCGCCGCAGGGCACGCCCCGCAGGCAGCGCTCGAGAGCATCGGTCAGGCGGTCGAGGGCTACGCGGCGGCACGCGCGATCCGCGCGGTGGCCGCGCAGGCCGGCGTCGAGATGCCGCTCTGCGCCGGAGTCTACCGCGTGCTCTACGAGCGGCTGCCGGCGAAGGACGCCGTGCGCGAGCTCATGAGCCGCCCGGTGAAGGCCGAAGCCGAGTAGCGGCGGGGGTCCGATCGTCGGCTGCCACGCGGAGGATGACCCTGCCGCGCGCGTGGCCCTTCTGCAACGGAGCCATGCGCCGCCGCGCAACGCCCGGGTCAGGTTGTCGCGGCGCTGCCTTTCTGTGACGGCCACTCCGAGAACGCCAGAAAGTAGAAAAAGATGATGTTGGCGAGCGGCACGATGATCAGCAGGCTGAGCCACGGCGAGAATCCGACGCGCGCGCAGATACGCCAGAAGGGAATGATAGCCACCACCACCATGACCAGCCACGCGAAACCCCACGCATGAAAGAACATGACTACCCTCCCGTCAGGTTGTGAAGCGTTACACGCGGAGTCGGTTTGTTGCTCGTGATGTCCGCGGCCGCCTGAAGCTATTGATGTGCTTTCCGGACGCCGCCGTCAAGTCGCGCTGCGGGAGGCTGCGGTTGCGGCTCCCTGCTGGCCGCGGAGCCTATTGGCCGCGCAGCCAGAAGCGGCGACAGCGCCACGACAGCGCGGCGCAGAGCACGGCGCCGGCGGCGAGCAGGATGAGCTCGTGGTACATCTGGCTGCGAGTGACCACCTCGCCGCGAATATTGGTCCACACCTTGCCCGAGTGCAGGGCTCCGAAGACCTGCAACGCACCCACCACGAAAGCGGCGGCGAAAAATCCCAGGACGATGCCTGCCACGCGGGCGAACCTGCGAGCCCGCTCCTCGGGCGATGCGCCAGGGTGGCGGCGCCTGAACCAGCTCATGTGGGCGCTCCGCCACGACTGGCAGAGGTCGCTCTCATTCGAGAGGCATCCCCATGACGGTCTCATCGTCGCGTTCCATGAGCCAGAGCGACAGGCCGGCGCGCGTGATCCCCTGCGGCCGCGGCTCGCCCCTGCGATTGATGTAGTGCAGAAGCTCCTCGCGCGCCTCGGCAATCGCGGCATCGAGCCCCGGCAATGCGGGCTTTGCCGCGCCCGCGCCCGGGTAGCTGACGACCAGTCCCTGTGAGGTCTCGTACACGATAGCGACCGGGGAAGCGGCGGCCGCTCCGGTGCGCTGCAGGATCCAGGCTTCGGTCCGACAGGCTTCGACGTTGCCCCGGAACTGAATGGTGAACGTTTGCGTCATCGCGGCGCCTCCAGCCTGCGGCGAAAATAAACCACGCGCGCGGTTTCCTCAAAACCCCGTGCGCAACGCGCGGGGCGCGCTGCCGGATTCTCGAGCCGCGAGCCGAATGCCGGCTCGGTCACGCCTGCGCCCAAGGGGGGCTCAGTCCCAGCGATTGGCGTTCTTCGGGAAACCGGGACGCTGCACGCGCACTACGCAGAAGTGTTGGCCGGTGGGTGCCTGCATCACGATGTCGATATGAACGCGACTCTCGTGGCTCACGCGTTGAATCTGCACGATGGGCTCGTCCGGCGGAGTCTCGAGCATGCGGTAGTTGCCGCGGCTGCCCGGGTGCTTCGGGTCCGGCGCCCGGCCGAGTGCCTGCGCCCAGAAGCGAGCCGCCTGGTCGACGTCGGGGGTGTTGCAGTCGATCAACAATGCGCAGAGACGGGAATGGTGCATAGGAATTTCCGCTGACGGGCGTGGAGCTTCAGGGCTCGAGGCCGGAGGCGTTCAGCCGAGCTGGCCCTCGAAGTGCACCTTCGCAAGCCACAACAGCGCGAATACGAAGCACCCGACGCTGAGCCCGAGCATGACGACGATCACCTGCCGGAGCCGATAATCCCACTCTCGCTCGGCCAGGTAGACGGAAACTGCGGCCATCAGGTAGACGTATCCGATCACTGCCAGAGGCAGCAGCGCCAACATGAGGAGCGTGCCAAGCTCTCCGGTAATCCGCGGACGCAGCAGCGCGAACCAGCAGATCTCCGCCCCGATGACTGCCCCGAGCCAGGGGCGCCACCGTCGCAGCACCGGGATGTCCGAGCTGAGAGGCATCATGGGAAGATCCTGGCGCTTATCAGAACCGCTGCAAGCACTCTCGAGGAGTGTGGCGAACGAGTCGTCATCATGATAGCTCCCCTGGCGCCTTGCAGGGCGTTCTCGATCGGTTCGGCGCCCGTGTCATCTGCACCTCAGAGATGCTCGCGGTGTTGCTCGCGACGCCACAGCAGGAAGCTGAGCGTCATCAACGCAACACCAAGCAATGCGGCCAGCAGATCGATGAGCTGCCCGACACTGTGGGGGCGTCCCCAGCCGAGCCCGGGCAGAAGCGAAAATTCCGCACAAACGTGCGTCAGGGCCATGACCCCGAAGCAGCCAATCCCCGCGGCCTGCAGGGCTGAGGCGAGGCCCCGGCGCGTCAGGAAAAGAGCCGCCGACACGCCGAGAAAAGCGCAGGCGGCTGCCAATGCCAGAAACCCCTCAATGACAGAAGCGCTCATCAGAAAACGGCGCCCTCAGGCGGTGAAGCTCGAGAGACCCGGCACGCGCCGCGATTGCGCCGCATCGCGAAATCATCCTCCTGCACCGACGTACGCGGACGCATAGTAACGATCCGGGCGCTTTCGCGCCCGGTCGAAACTCTCTGCCAGCGCCAAGCGGCGCGACTTCGTGGACCTGCCCCATTGGGCAACCCTGCGCCGAGCTGCCACAATTACCCGCTCCCCGTGCCAAACTAAGGACAAGCAGATGACCGCGGCGCGCCTGATTCTCCCGGCCATTGCCTCCCTGGTGCTCGCGGCCCCCGCCGCCCACGCACAGGGCTTCACCCTCGAGCAGGTGCTGAGCGCCCCCTTCGCAGCCGACCTCGTCGCCGCACCCGGCGGGCGCGGCTTCGCGTGGGTCAGCAACGCCCGCGGGCGACGCAACGTGTGGCTGGCCGTCGCAGCAGCCGGCGCCGCGGACTTCGCTGCGCGCCCGCTGACCCACTACGACGCCGACGACGGTATAGACCTCGCCGACCTCGCTTTCGTGCCCAACCACGACGAGCTGCTCTACGTGCGTGGCGGGGACTTCGAGAACCCCGACAAGCCCTCGCCGAACCCCGCGCACCTGACCTCCGGCGTAACGCAGGAGATCTACCTCGTGGACTTCCGCGGGCGCACGGCGGTCAAGCTTGGCGAAGGCCACGCCCCGGTCGCCTCCCCGGGCGGCGATCGGATTCTCTACCTGCACGAGGGGAAGGTCTTCAGCGTCGCCCCCAATAAGGGCGCCAAGGCGCAGCAGCTCTTCAAGGCGGGCGGCATGATCGACTCGCTGCGCTTCTCACCCGACGGCAAGCGCCTCGCCTTCGTCTCGAACCGGGGCGATCACAGCTTCGTGGGCGTCTATACCTTTGCCGACCAGACGCTGCGCTGGATCGACGCCAGCCTGTCCTTCGATCTCGATCCGCGCTGGTCGCCGGACGGGACGCGCATCGCGTTCCTGCGCGTGCCCTGGAACCACGACGAGATCGAGATCGTCCCGCACCGCACCGGCGACCCCTGGTCGATCCGCGTGGCGACCCTCGCCAATCAGAGTGTCATCGAGATCTACCGCGCGCCGCATGGCGCGGGAAGCGTCTTTCAGCCGCTCAGCTCGGACGCGCAGCTCATCTGGAGCGGCGAGCATGTGATATTCCCCGCCGAGAACGACGGCTGGCTGCACTTGTACTCCGTGCCGGCCTCGGGGGGCGAGGCGCGGCTGCTGACGCCCGGTGCCTTCGAGATCGAGTACGCCGCCGCCAGCCCCGACGGCAGCCAGGTCGTCTACGCGAGCAACGCGGGGGATATCGACCGCCGCCACCTGTGGCGGTTGCACCCGGCCGACGGCCGTCTCGAGCAGTTGACGAGCGGTACCGGGATCGAGACCGAGCCGGTCGTGCTCGGTGATGACACGACAGTCGCCTTCCTGCGGTCCGACGCCCGGATCACGGCACACGCGGCGCTCCTCGAGCCGGGCAAGGCTGCGATCGACCTGATGGCCGAGGGCCTGCCGCAGGATTTTCCGGCGGCGCAACTCGTCACGCCGCAGGCGGTCGAACTGCCGATGCGGTCCGGCATTTCAGCGCATGGGGACCTGTTCCTGCCGCCCGCCGGGGCCGCGGCCGCGCGCCATCCGGCCGTGGTGTTCATGCATGGCGGCCCCATCCGGCAGATGCTTCTCGGCTGGCACTACATGGACTACTACAGCAACGCCTACGGATTCAACCAGTACCTGGCGAGCCGTGGCTACGTCGTGCTCTCGCTCAACTACCGCGGCGGCATCGGCTACGGGCTCGACTTCCGCGAGCCGGAGCGTCTCGGCGCGGCGGGCGCGAGCGAATACAACGATCTGCTCGCCGCCGCAGACTACCTGCGGGCGCGAGTCGATGTCGATCCGGCGCGGCTGGGTCTCTGGGGCGGCAGCTACGGGGGG
This sequence comes from Gammaproteobacteria bacterium, assembly GCA_030040525.1. Taxonomy (GTDB): domain Bacteria; phylum Pseudomonadota; class Gammaproteobacteria; order Steroidobacterales; family Steroidobacteraceae; genus 13-2-20CM-66-19. The sequence goes on from JASHTN010000437.1 coordinate 6,823, forward strand.
TATCTGACGGCGCTCGGTCTCGCGCGAAACTCGGACCTCTTCAAGGCTGGAGTGGACTTGCACGGCGTCGGCGACTGGCACCACTGGACGCTGGCGACCATCCACGACAATCGGCCGCTGTACGTGCTCAATACGCCCCCTGCGGCGGTCGCGACCGCGCTCGCCGCCTCGCCGATCGGCTCGATCTCGGGCTGGCGCTCACCGGTGCTGCTGATCAGCGGTGACGACGATCGCAACGTCGCCTTCTCGGAGCAGGAGCGCCTCGCGGAGGCGTTGCGCCACCAGGGGGTCGACTACTCGCAGCTCATCCTGCCGGATGAGATTCATGGCTTCCTGCGGCACGTGTCCTGGATGCGCGCCTATGCCGCCACCGCCCAATTCCTCGACAGCAAACTCGTGCCAGGCTCGGAGCGAGCGTCGCAGCGAGACGCCTCGCAGTAGCGAAGCTCTCCGGGAGGCCGCGCATCAGGGCCTCCGGGCGCCGGTCATTTGCGCGCACGGTGCGAAGTCCAGCGCACCAGGACGCCCAATGACCCGCTCCACCGCGGCACCCGAGCCCGGTACGCCTGCCAATCCACTCCGAATCGGCGCGCGGCCCAAGGCTCCTCAAACAAGACAACGCGAAGATGAGCAGCGTGCGCGCAGCCCAGAGAGCACACCAGCCCGCGAGAATGGTGATGACGCCAATGTACATCGGGTTGCGGGAGATCCGGTACGGACCGCTCGTCACCAGATGCTGAGGCGGATCCCACGGTGCCAGCGTGCCACGTCCTGCAACATAGAATTCGCGTACGCACCATAGCAGCAGAAGCGCTCCCAAAGAGAGCAACAGCACCGCCGGCACCCAATGCCGCACCGCACGACCCGCGGAGGTGCCAATCCAGATGGGTATCGCAAACCCGACCAGCGCCGGTAGCGCGAGAAACGCCACGATTGCGCGAAGCAGCAGCATGCGATCTCTAACGGTGAGGCTGCAGGGCCGGACGACGGCGCCGGACAGGCGCCGCGGGCGCACAATGTCTTGCGGGTCCCGCAGTGCCAAACCACCCGTGCCTCACGGCCGCCGCCAGCGATTGTCAGATCTGCGGTCCATGTGAATTGAGATGCGAGCGCAGAATCTCCGCATACCCGTCACGTACGGACTTGTCCGGCAACGATGGAGCCGAGGGATAGACCCGAAGCAGGCGATCGTCAAGGAGCCGCGGATGCACGTGCACGTGAAGGTGGGGTACCTCCTGATCCGCGGCCTCTCCAATGGAGTGCCACAGGCTTAAGCCCTGGTTAGGAAAAGCCGCGGCGACGGCGCGTGCGATGCGGGCGACTGACGCCATCAGCGCCGCTCCGGTCGGGTGGTCGAGCTCGCGAACATCAGGCAGGTGACGGCGGGGAATGACGAGCGTGTGTCCCGCATGAAATTGCCGGAGGTCAATGAAGGCCATGGTGAGGTCGTCTTGCCAGACGACGCTGGCGGAGTGGGTGCCACGCACAATCTCACAAAAAACGCATGCCGCACTCATGGGCCTCTCCCCTAAAATCTGACAGTGAAGTTTCGGGGTCGCATGAGCACGCCGGCCAGGCGCAGCGGGTGCGCCATTCCTATCGGCCCACGGCGCCAATCAAACCATGCCTCACGGCCCATCCAACGACTGTCAGGCCGAGGAGAGTGCGCTGATCGTGACGTAATACCCATCGGGATCGCGGAGGGAGAACTCGTTAGTCCCGGTGTTCGTGTTCACATGGGGCTCCTCTTCCAGCCGCGCGACGAGGGCGCGTGCCCGATGCAAAGTCGCGTCGAAATCGTCGACACGGAAAAACAGGAGAAGGCCGTTGCCAGGCGGCGCGTCTCGGGGACTCCTTAACGACGGATGCTCATGGGCGCCCCACTCGTGGAGGCAGAGCAGGACTGTTCCATCCGAATCGCGGATATCACCAAAGTAGCTATGAGCGGGCGGCGTTTCCGGCTGACCGAATAGCGACTGATACCATTTGAAGCTGCCACCCACATCGGCTACCCCGATGATCGTCCATGTGCGCTTCACGGGGTTCCTCCTGAGTTTCGCATAGGTGTCGGCGACTGCCACAGTGCCCATGAGCCTACTCCAGCCGACCCGCAGCTGTGCGCTCGAGCGAGTAGTCAATCGGCGGGCCGGGCAAACAGGAACCGAGCTACCAATACGGTCGAGATTCCCAACAGAACGACCAGACCAAGGAAAAATACGCCCGACGCTGGGCGGACGATACCGAATGCTCCAAGTAGTTCGACTGCAGCCATAGTGCCCAGTATGGCTGTAACTGCGGACACCACTACGGCCTGCAAAACAGCGCGTTCGGGACGCGAAAGTCGATAGACACCGCTTAGCACCAGCAGCGCGCCTGCCAAGGTTGCGATCGCGAGTATTAGCAGCGAGACTTGCCAGACTTTCGATTCTGGCAGCGAGAAAAACGCTAGCACAAAAGGTATAAGCGACAGAAATACCGATTGAAAGGTGAACGCCAGGATGTTCCGGATTCGGAACGCATCGACAGGTGTCCACTGATGGGGTTTGCCGCTTAAGGCAACCAAGATCGCCGAGAAGCCAGCGAGACCGATGGCAACCTGCGCAAAAGTCAACAGAGCACTTGCAACGTCGATGACAAACACTCCCGTCGACTAGCGGTTAAGTTGAAGGCCCGGACGCAGGCGCCCGATTGGGGGCGCGGGCGCAGCATGGCTTCCCGCACCCGCGGCGACACTACCGTGCCTCACGGACCCGTCCAACGATAGTCAGCGGGCGGCGTGCCAGGAGTCTGTTACTTAAGCTGTACGCAAACATACCTGATACTGTCCGATTGCTTGCGCGGCGTGACTGTTTGTATCCATTTCTGTCCGGCTTGCTCGCAGAGCCCAAGCGACTCGAACCCGGGAACGCTCGCGATAGTCGAATAGCCGAGACAGTTCGGTCCCGAGCATCCGGGCCAAGTTACGATTAGCGTAAGAATCAATGTAAACATTTCACCTACTCCCTTGAGCTTCTGAAGTCGACAAGGGAAATCCTATACGGCAGCGCAAACAGGTCTGTTAGCGTCACAGGGCCGCACATGAGCGGCCACCGAGCGCCGCGCGCGTACTCCGTCTTGCCGCGCGCGCGGCGCGTAACCAGCAACCGTTCACGGACCTCTCCAACGATTGTTAAACGGCGGGGCTGGTATCGCCAAAAACCGTAGGTGCCTCATCACTGAACCCGCCCGTCATCGAGACGGGGGCGGCAGTGTGCGTACAAGTCCGGTAAGGGTGACGATCTCTATATTCAAGTCAGCAACGTGGCTACTGAGATTTGCAAATTGGCGTTGGTCGTTGCTGTTTGCGAGCGCGTTGTCGGAGGCAGCTTTGGCGGATTGGGTCTGTAACGCAGTGATGGCTTGCTCTAAATCGTCAAATCTCTTGTAGACCCGGCTTAGATCGGGACTGCCGGTGCAACCCTGCTTCGTCGACTGAGCCGCCGCCTCCATGCCAATGGTGACTATGACACCCAGGGCAGCGGCGGCGATAAGGCCTGTAGCATTGCTCATAAAAAGGGCTCCCGTGCGTGGAGAAACGGAGAAACTCAGATGTCGCCGATAGTACCGCGGCCCACTGGCTCCGACATCAAACGGAGCCATAGGACCGACCGAGCTGACGACCGGCACACTCGGTGCACTGCGCCGTCTAACGGTGAAGTTGAGCGGCAGCACCACCACCGCCGGATAGGCGACGCGGGCGCACAGTGTTACCAAGCGCCCGCGGAGCCAAACAAGAGGTGCATCACGGACCCCTCAACGATTGTTAGGCGGCGGACGCGACTTCGGGCCGCCTGGCCTGCGAGGACGCTGTTTGGCCGAGATTGACTTCAGCACAGTAGTGAGCGCGGGCGCCTGCTTGAACGAAGCTGCCTGCGCTGCCAGCGCTTTCCTCAGCAATGCGCGAACCGGACGCGACCTAAGAACGGTGAAAGGAGACAGGCGAATACTCCGTATTGTGGCGCCAGTGCCCTCAAGTAGGCCTTGAGGATCTTCAAGCGCCTTCCCTCTGGCAAAAAACAGCGTGACCCAATTTTGGGGTATCCCGCGACGGAAATCACAAGCTCAGACGCCCTCGTGGTCGGACCGAAGGCAAACGACCGTTGAGCTCGCTGAGGTAGCCAGCAACTACGTGGTCTAACTTGACG
>JASHTN010000438.1 GCA_030040525.1 Gammaproteobacteria bacterium
CGGTGGGCTGTCACGCACGGGCACCGGACACGCTATCGAGGGCAACGGTGTCAGTGCCATCGAAGGTAACGGTGGGCTGTCGCGCACGGGCACCGGACGCGCTATCGAGGGCAACGGTGTCAGTGCCATCGAGGGTAACGGTGGGCTGTCACGCACGGGAACCGGACGCGCTATCGAGGGCAACGGTGTCAGTGCCATCGAAGGTAACGGTGGGCTGTCACGCACGGGCACCGGACACGCTATCGAGGGCAACGGTGTCAGTGCCATCGAAGGTAACGGTGGGTTGTCACGCACAGGCACTGGTCGTGCCATCGAAGGTAACGGTAGCCTCTCTACGACGCCGGGCGTTTCTCATCCGGCCGGGGCGTGCGGTGCAGCGATGGACGCGGAAGACTGCATCTACCAAATGCTCAGATAAGCGCACCGAGTCTATTTAGATCCTAAAGAGCGCCGGCGGACGTCCACGCCGGCGCTTTTTGCTTTTGGGGCGACTGCTCGGCTAGGCCAAAGAATTCAGAGTCGTCAAGGTTTCGCCGTATATTTGAACGGTTACCCTCAAATTCCCGCTGTACGAACGCATCTCCCCGCGTCAGGATTCTCGGATGCCGCGACTTTGTCCGCGTTCGCGCACTCCGAAGCGACAAGAAGAACACCCTGGTCGACGGAGACGGACGCCCAAGTAGATGACTGGCATTCGAATACCTCATGCGTTCGAGCAAAAGAATGCGTTGTTGTCTGTGCGGGGCGCGTCTCTGCTGCAGCAATTCCTTGTAGAACTCGCTCTCACACTTCTCCCCCGAGGAATGACGCCAAAACGGTTTGGTGAATTGGCTCGGTACGCGTTTGTCCAAGCGGCAGCCGATCTGTCGAGATTGCGTAATGGGAAAGTCAGCTACTCCAGAGTTGCTGCCCAAACGGGGTTGAGTCGAGGCGATGTGCGACGGTTACTGGAACATGAGGTCCTGCCTTTCCGCGGGCCGGATCGTGCTCCTGTGCAGCGGGTACTAAATGGTTGGCGCACCGACCGCCAGTTCACTGACCGAAGAGGGCGCCCAAGGCCCCTCAAGAGGTACGGCGCAGGTGCTTCATTCGTGGCTCTAGCCCGAAAATTCGGAGGTGATGTCCCCCACAAAGCCCTCCTTGACGAACTGCGCCGCATGGGTGTCGTCAGCTGCGACGAAGAAGGTGTTCGACTACTGGAATCTCAGAATCTGCGTAAGCGCAACGACTTTGCCTTTCTTTCTCCAGTGCTCCCCGCATTGCTAGACGCGCTTAGGATTGCATCAGGACGCGTAGGTTCGAAGGCGTTAACGTCGATACACCGACTGACTATTCCTGCGGACACCGAAATTGACTTGGCAATCATAGGTGAACGATGTGTCTCAAGTGCCAAGTCGATGCTTGACGGACTCGGTGGTTCCCTGAGAACGCGCGTTTCGGTGCCACGAAGAAAGAGCAAACCGCCACATTTGTTTACGGTTACCGTCTTGCTTGTCGAAAATAAAGCAGAGACACGGGAATTAGCAGGACGTAGAGAATGACAGTTAGAGTCACCAGGCAACTCAAACGAGAGTACTCGCGTACCCTTACGGAGGTCTTTGCATTCATGATGACTGGCGGGATGTCGGTCGCAGATCTTCGGGACGCTTGCGCGGACGCACTCAGAGGGGCTTCATCTAGAGCAGATGCGAACGGCAGGAAAGAGGCCGCCGGCCTAGCAACAGTTGCGCGCGTACTTGACGAATGGCATCGCAACCGCCGTTACTTGACCGCCCACGGGACTCCGAAGCCGATACCCCTTCTGGGACGTGCACCGAGTGTGGAGGCTTTAAGTCGTGCTCGCGGCGGGACGCGGAGTGCTGCGACAGTGGCCAAGCGACTTAGGGAGTTGGGTCTAGTAGTCCCATGCGGCAGAGGCCTGTACAAGCCAACTAGCGAGTTTGCGGTCATTTCGAAAGATCACCCATTTATCCACCAAAACACAGTGCGCGCTGTGTCTGCATTTCTCGAAACTGTGCGTCAGAACATTAGGAAGACTCAAAACTCCGATCGCTTGATTGAGCGATTTGCCGAGGTGCCTGACTTGCCGCATAGGCACCTTGCTGCGTTCCGCAAATTCTCACAGACGCAGGGGGCTTTGCTATTGAGGACGATCAACGACTGGCTCGAATCAAGGCGCAAGGGGCGAAGAACAGGAAGCGCCTCCGGCCGCATAATTCACGCCGGAGTTCACATGTTTGCTTTCGCGTCCCCTAGACGCCGACGTTCCACTTGAACTATGACCGCGCTAGCTCCTCTCTAAGTGTCTTCCTCAAAATCTTCCCCACATTCGACTTCGGCAGCTCCGTGCGGAAGTAAACATGCCGCGGGATTTTGTAAGGGAGCAGTGACTTGCGGCAGTACTCGATGATCTCCTTTTCCGTGAGGGCGGGATCCTCGCGCACCACGAACAGCGCGACCACCTCGCCGGAGTGCTCGTCGGGCTGTGCGATTGCGGCGGCCTCGAGGATGCCGGGATGCTGGGCCACCACCGCTTCTACCTCGTTGGGAAACACCTTGAACCCGGACACCAGGATCATGTCCTTCTTGCGGTCCTCGATGTAGACGAAGCCACGCGCGTCCATGCGGCCGATGTCACCGGTGCGCAGCCAGCCGCCGGGCAGCATGACCTTCGCGGTCTCGTCCGGGCGGTTCCAGTAGCCGCGCATGACCTGCGGACCGCGCACGCAGATCTCGCCGGTCTGACCGAGCTCGAGATCGCGGCCGTCGTCGTCCTTGATCGAGATTTCAGTCGAGGAGATCGGCAGGCCGATCGAGCCGTTGAACTGCTCCGATGGCGGGTTGATGCAGGCCGCCGGCGAGGTCTCCGTCAGGCCCCAGGCCTGCGTCAGGACACAGCCGGTGCGCTGCTTCCAGCGCTCGGCGACTACGGCCTGCACCGCCATGCCGCCGCCGAGAGTGATCCGCAGCTTGCTGAAGTCGATCCGGTCGAAGCCCGGCGCGTGCAGCATCGCGTTGAACAGCGTGTTGACGCCGCTGATGAACGTGCACGGATGCCGGATCAGGTCGGCAATCAGGGACTTCATGTCGCGCGGGTTGATGATCAGCAGGTTGGTCCAGCCCAGGCGCGAGAACAGCAGGCAGTTACAGGTCAGGGCAAAGACGTGATACAGCGGGATCGCGGTGAGCAGCGTCGCCGGGGCATAGCTGAAATCGCCCAACGTGGCCCCGAGCCAGGCCTGCGACTGCAGCACGTTGCTGCTGACGTTGCCGTGGGACAGCATCGCGCCCTTGGCGACCCCGGTCGTGCCACCGGTGTACTGCAGGAACGCGAGGTCGTCGGAAGTCAGATTCACCGGCTGGAGCGGCAGCCGCAGGCCGCTGCCCACGGCAGCTTTGAAGGCGCTTGCCACGGCCATGTTCCAGGGCGGCACCTGCTTGCGCACGCGCCGCAAGACGTAGTTGACGATCAGCGATTTGGGGAAGCTCAGGTAGTCGCCCACCGCGGTCACCAGCACGTGCTTGAGCTGGGTGTTCGGCAACGCTCTTTCGACCACGTGCGCGAAGTTCTCGAGCACGACGATCGCGGTGGCCCCGCAGTCGGCGAGCTGGTGCTGCAGCTCCGGAGGGGTGTATAGCGGGTTGGTGTTGACGACGATGAGCCCCGCGCGCAGCGCGCCGAAGAGCGCGATCGGGTACTGGAGCGTATTGGGCAGCATGATGGCCAGGCGCTCGCCCTTGGCGAAGCCCGCGCGTTGCAGCCAGGCGGCGAAGCCGCGCGACAGCTCATCGAGCTGCCGGTAGGTCAGCTTCGCGCCCATCTGGATGAAGGCGACGCGATCGGCGTGCTGCGCGCAGGTCGTCTCGAGCAGCTCCTTCAGCGTCCGCAGGCGCGACGGATCGATTTCCGGCGGTACCTGGGATGGGTACGACTTCAGCCAGATTTTTTCCATCAGCGTCCCCCGGCTCGGGTGTTGTTCTTCAGGAGCGGCAGCAGGTATTGCCAGACCGTGTCGAGGACCTGCGGCTCGCCACGCGCATTCGGGTGCAGGCCGTCCTGCTGCATGCGCGTCGCATCGAGCGCGACGCCCTCGAGCAGGAACGGCACCAGTGCCAGATGATATTGGTTTGCGAGCGCCGGGAATACGGCAGCGAACTCCTGCGTATAGCGCGGCCCGTAGTTGGGCGGGATGCGGATGCCGACGAGCAGCACGCGCGCACCGGCGGCGCGCGCGAGCTGCACCAGCTGCGCCAGATTGTCGCGGGTCGCGGCAACCGGCAGGCCGCGCAGACCGTCGTTGCCGCCGAGCTCGAGGATCATCAGCGCCGGCTGGTGCAGGCGCAACGCCCGCGGCAGCCGTGTCAGGCCGCCTGCGGTGGTCTCGCCGCTCACGCTGGCGTTGACGACCTGGTATCCGTACCCTTGGGACTGAAGTCGCTGCGCGAGCAATGCGACCCAACCTTGTTCCGGCCGAAGTCCATAAGCGGCGCTGAGGCTGTCACCGAACACCAGGATCACGCGGTCGGAAGCCACCGCGTCGTGGAGCGCGATGAACGTAACAACCAGGCCGAGCACCGCGACGCAGGCCGTTCGTGACAGCGTTCTCAAGGCCGAAAACCTCTGCAAGCAGGTTAGCAGTCCCGAAGGGCTGCTGACCATTGTCGCGGACGTGTCGCTCGAGATCGCGCGCGGCGAGTCGGTCGCGGTCGCCGGGCCGTCGGGGGCCGGCAAGTCGACGCTGCTCGCGCTGCTCGCCGGGCTGGACGTGCCGAGCGCCGGCCGCGTGCTGCTCGACGGCACCGATCTTACCGGCCTCGACGAGGACGGCCGCGCACGGCTGCGGGCGCAGCGCGTCGGCTTCGTGTTCCAGTCCTTTCACCTGATCCCGGCGCTGACCGCGCTCGAGAACGTGATGCTGCCACTCGAGCTCGCGGGCAACGCCGAGGCACGTCGCGCCGCCGCTGAGACGCTCGAGCGCGTCGGCCTCAGGGAGCGGACCGCGCACTACCCGCGGCAGCTCTCCGGCGGCGAGCAGCAGCGCGTGGCGATCGCGCGCGCGTTCGTGACGCAGCCGGCGGTGCTGTTCGCGGACGAACCCACCGGCAATCTCGACTCCGCCACGGGTGCGCGGGTCGGGGAGCTGCTGTTCGAGCTCAACGGCAATGCTCGCACGACTCTCGTGCTGGTGACGCACGACCGCGAGCTTGCGGCGCGCTGCGTGCGCACGCTGCGCATGGAAGCCGGGCGGCTGGCATGAGGGCTGTGCGGCTCGCGCTGCGCACGCTGGCACGTGAGTGGCGCTCGGGGGAGCTCGGCGTGCTGCTGCTCGCGCTCGCCGTTGCGGTTGGCGCGCTCACCGGCGTCGGGTTTCTGGTCGGGCGCATCGGCGCGGCCGTCGCGCTGCAGGCGGTCTCGGTGCTCGGTGCGGACATCCGTCTGAGCTCGCCGCAGCCGCTGGGCGCTGAGTATCTCGACGCGGCCGCCCACCGCGGGCTGCGCTCATCGAGCACCACGACGCTGCTCTCGGTGGTCTTCAACGGCGAGGCCAGCCAGCTCACCGACATCGAGGCGGTAACCGCCGGCTACCCGCTGCGCGGCCGCGTGCTGGTGGCGGACGCGCCGTTTGCCCCCGGCGTCCCCGTGCAGGGAATTCCTGCGCCGGGAGAGGTCTGGCCGGCCTCGAAGCTGCTCGCCGCCGTCGGCGGTACGGTGGGCGGGCAACTCTCGATCGGAGCGGCCTCCTTTCGCGTCGCGCATGTGCTGATCTCGCGGCCCGACCAGGGCGGAACCTTCGCCGAGCTCTCGCCGAGTCTCATCATGAACGCGGTGGATCTGCCGGCGACGCGCCTCATACAGCCGGGGAGCCGGGTCACCTACGCGGCGCTGTTCGCCGGCGATCGCACCCGGATCGATTCGTTCGAGGGCTGGCTGCGCGCGCACAAGCGCGCCGGCGAGCGGCTGCGCGACATCAGCGACGCGACTCCCCAGGTCCGTAACGCCGTGGACCGGGCCGGGCGGTTCCTGAGTCTCGCGAGCCTGGTGAGCGTGCTGCTGTGCGCGATCGCAGTGGCCATGGCAGCGCGCCGCTACGTCCACCGCCACCTCGACACGGTTGCGCTGCTCAAGACACTCGGTGCGACGCGCGGCTTCACGCTCGCGGTGGCGCTGCTGCAGTTGCTCGCGCTCGCGTTGCTTGCGGCGCTGCTCGGCTCGGCGCTCGGGTTTGTTGCGCAGGAGTGGCTGCTGCGCACGATCCGCGGGCTCCTGGCCACCCCCGAGCTGCCTCCGGTGACCGCCACTCCGATTGCCGTCGGTTTTCTGACGGCACTCGCGGTGCTGACGGGCTTCGCGCTGCCGGCGCTCACGCAGCTCGGGCGCGTGCCGGCGGTGCGCGTTCTGCGGCGCGACGTCGGGCCGCCTCCGCTACGCACGCTGCTGGCCTTTGGCCCCGCGATCGCGGTGGTGCTGCTCCTGATCTGGTGGATGGTGCCCGAGCGGCGGCTGTTTCTCTGGGTGAGCGCTGGTCTCGCCGCCTTCGTTGCTGTGCTGGCGATCGCCGGGGCGGTGCTGGTCGCTGTCGCCGGCAGGCTGCGCGGACGTGTCGGAGTCGCCTGGCGCTATGGGGTCGCGAATCTCGCCCGGCGCCGCGCCGAGAGCCTGGTGCAGCTCGTGGCGTTCGGCACCGGCATCATGGTGCTGTTGCTGCTCGGCATCATCCGCGCCGACCTGAACAGTGACTGGCGGCGCACCCTGCCGCCGGACCTGCCCAACTACTTCTTCATCAACATCCCGCCGGATCAGCGCGCCGGCTTCATCGCGTACCTGCACGGGCTGGGCGCGCGCACGACACGGGTGCTGCCGATGATCCGCGGGCGCCTGATCGCCATCAACGGTGTGAGCGTCGAGGCCACGCAGCGCGGCCGCGAGGAGCGCGGGGGCTTCGCGACGCGCGAGCAGAACCTCACCTGGACGGCCGAGCTCGGCGCCGACAACCGCATCGTCGCCGGGCGCTGGTGGACGCCCGCGGACTCCGGCAAGCCGCTGGTGTCGCTTGCGAGCGAGTTCCAGGAGTCCCTGGGTCTGCAGCTCGGCGATCGACTGACCTTCGACATCGCGGGCGAGAGCGTCGAGGCCACCGTGGCGAGCGTGCGCAAGGTCAAGTGGGACTCGTTCCAGCCGAACTTCTTCATCGTGTTCGCCCCCGGGGTGCTCGAGGGCGCGGCGGGTACGTACTTGACGAGCGCGTATTTCAGCGCCGGGACCGCACGCTCACTGGCGCCGCTCGCCCGGCGTTTCCCGAGCGTCTCGATATTCGACATCGATGAGCTGCTCGCTGAGGTGCGCGGCGTGCTCGACAAGGCGGCGCTCGCCGTGCAGAGCGTATTCATGTTCACGCTGCTTGCCGGCTTCACGGTGCTGCTCGCGGCCGTGCAGTCGAGCCGCGACGAGCGCCGCTACGAGAGCGCCATGCTGCGCACCCTCGGAGCGAGCCGCGGCACGGTTGCCCAGGGGGTGCTGGCGGAGTTCGCCACTCTGGGGGCGCTCGCCGGGCTGCTCGCCGCGGCCGGCGCTGCCGTGGGGGCGTTCTACCTCACGCGCGAATGGCTCGAGCTGCGCTACGCCTTCGAGCTATGGCCCTGGCTGGCCGGAATCTGCGGCGGAGCGCTGCTGGTGGCGGCCGGCGGCTGGCTCGCAACGCGCTCGGTGGTCAGGCAGCCGCCGCTGACGACGCTGCGGGCCTGAGAGGGACCTGAAGCTGCGCGCACATCTCCAGGCCGGCGCGCACCGACGCGACGAGGTCGCCGGCTGCCGCAAGCTCAGTGCTGTACGGCGATCGTCACCCAGGAGTCGGGCTGCGGATCGCCGTGCCAGTCGACTCCCTCGAGTGTCAGCTGGTAGATGCCCGGGCCGAGCGCGGAGCTGTTGAGTGCGATACGCAGATGGCCGTTGGAATCCTTGGCCAGGTTGTTGATCACGCCCACGCGTCCCTCATCGACGCGATCGATGGTGACGCGGAACAGGTGATATGGCGAGCGTGACTCGTCGATGCGGAAATCCGCGAGCTGCGCCTCGCCGCCGCCGATGGTGATGGCAGGCGAGTTGGAAGCGCCCGAGCGGCTCGGCAGCAGGCGGATGTCGCGGGTGCTGGTGGCGGCGTCGAGCGTGCGGTCGACCACCTGCTTCTGCAGATCGGCGATGCGGTGGGACTTGCCGGCGCTGCTGCTGCCAGCGATCGCGAGCGCGATGACGAGGACCACGACGCCGGCGGCCAGCCCGATGGTCACGCCGGGCTGCTGCCACGCCGGGCGCGGCGCCTCCTGCCAGGGCTCAGGCTTGCCGCTCGCCTCGAGCAGCCGCAAGCCCGCGTTCACACGCTCGGGCAGCCCGATCTCGTCGAGGAGCTCCGGGTGATCGTGACAGTAGCGCTCGAACTCGGTGGCGCCCTTCAGCGGCAGCCGTCCCGAGAGATAGCGCTCCACCACCTGATTGCGCGCGATGGAGTCGCGGTCCATCAGCGGCGACGGGGCGACCGCGGGTGCCCCGGTGGACGCGCTGGCGGGCGTGGCGGCAGCCGCTGCCGGCGCGCCGGCGGGAGCGGGGGCGGCCGAGAGGGTCGGAGGCTGTGCGCCGCGCGGCATCGCGACCGAGGGGGTCGGCACCACCTTGGCGGCTGCCGCCGCACGAGCGCTCGCCCAATCAGTGAGCGAGGGTGCGGAGGCGCCGGCGGGTGCGGCGCCCGAGGTCGCAGAGCCGTTTGAAGCGGCGGGTACGGCGCGCCCCGGCGCCGCCGGTGCGGCAGACGGGGGCGATTTTGAGGTGCGGCCGCCGCTCGCGGCGGACGCGGCTGCCACTTTGACGGCCGCCGCCGACAGCGAGGCACGCTTCGAGGCGGCATCGGGCAATTGGGCAGGAGCGGTGCGCGCAGCGCCGGTCGGTGTTGCGGCAGCGGGCGTACGCGCCTTGGCGGGCGGTGCAGGGCTGGCCGGAGGAGTGGCTGACGGGGCGGGGGTGGAGACCGGCGCCGCGGCCGCGCTGGGCGCGCTTGCCACCGGCACGGGGATCACCGGTGCCGGGATGGGTGACCCGGTGGCGAGCACGCGCTCGACATCGCGGTCCTCGAGCGTCAGCTCCGGACGACCCGGAGTCGAAGCCGGCTGACCGGACAATCCTGGTGCAGTCGACGGTGCCGGTGCAGGCATGGGCGCCGGGGCGAGCTTTGGCGGCGCCGCGGCCGCCTCAGCGGCAGCGTCGATCTCTTCCAGCGTCAGTTCTGGCCGGCTGGACGGGACCACCGAGGCTGCCTTGGGCAGCGCATCGAGCTCCTCGAGCGTCTGATCGATGCTGCGGGAATCCACCGCCTGGTGCCGCGCTGCGGCCGGAACCGGGATCACTACGGCGGCGGCCGGCGCCGGCCGCGAGGCGGACGGTGACGACAGCTGCAGCTCCGGGTCCATGAACGCGAGCGCCTGGGCCTCCTCCTCATCCAGCCCGGCGGGCGGGCCAGCGGGGGCGGGCGGCTTGGGTCCCCCCCGCGGTGGCGGCGCATCCAGCGGCGCTTCCACGGGCAGGTCCGGCAAAGGCTCGAGCACGGGGCGCGATCCTGGGTCCATATGGCTACATATCTAAGCAACCTGTCGCCTTCGCGGCCTCGCGATGGCTCACACATCGCGAGCGGTGTGGCAGGGAGTGTGACGCAGGTCTCAGCGGCCGGCGCTGTCTGCGGCGGCTGCGAATTGCGTCACGGCGCGCGCGGCGCCGTCGAGCCGCTCAGGAAGTACTCGACCTTGTCGCGGTAGGTGCGCGAGAGCTTCAGCTCGTGTCCGCCCTCGAGCGTGAGGAAGTACTCGCCATTCATGTGCGCCCGGAGGCTGCGCACCAGGCGCAGGTTGACGATGGTCGAGCGGTGCACGCGCTGGAACAGCTTCGGATCGAGCAGCTGCTCCAGCTCCTTCATCGTGCCGCGCAGGATGTGCGTCTGCCCGCCGGCATGAATGCACATGTAGTCCCCGGCGGCGTCCACCCACTCGATCGAGGCGACCGGCACGCGCACGGTCTCGCGTCCCTGGCGGATCGGCAGCACCTCGGGCCGCGGCGCCGCCAGCGCCTGCGGGCCCCGCGCGAGCAGCTCATCGAGCACCAGCTCCCCCGAGCCTGTGATCTCGGCAATGATCTCGAGCAGCCGATCCCGCTGGCCCTCGGCGCTGCGCGAGCGCAGGTGCTCGTGTACCCGCGCGAGCGCGGCGCTGAATCGCGCCTCGTCGATCGGCTTGAGCAGGTAATCGACGGCGCGTGCCTCGAACGCCTGGATGGCGTACTGGTCGTAGGCGGTAACGAACACCACCAGCGGCAGCGACTCCTGTGGCAGCTGCGCCAGCACCTCGAATCCGGACATCCCCGGCATCTGGATGTCGAGAAACACCAGGTCGGGCTTGTGCTGGCGGATGGCGGTACACGCCTCGCGGCCGTTGGCGCACTGCGCGACGATCTCGAACTCGGGGTGCTCGCGCAGGCGGATCTCGACTCCGCGCCGCGACAGCACCTCGTCGTCCACGATCAGGGTGCGGATGTTCATGCGCGTGCGCCTCCCGACAGACGCGGCGCCGCCGCCGGCCGCTGCGCCGCGCCCTCCGCCGCCGGCGCCGCCATCTCCAGCGGCAGCGCCATGTCGACTCGAAGCCCCGGGTGGCTGTTGAGCACCGCGAAGCGGTAGTTGGCGCCATACAGCACCGCGAGCCGCTCGCGCGTGTTGCGCAGCCCCACGCCGCGGCGCTCGCTCACCGGCGCCCCCTCGCGCAGCCCCGGGCCGTCATCGATGACCGAGAGCTCGAGCAGGCCTTCGCGAGTGCGGCCCTCGATGCGCACCAGGCCGCCCTGCTCGCGCGCGGACACGGCGTACTTGAGGGAGTTCTCGAGCAGCGGCTGCAGCAGCAGGCTCGGCACCAGGGCATCGAGCGCGCCCTCCTCCACCGCGTACTCGAGGTGCAGCCGCTCGCCAAAGCGCAGCCGCTCCGTGCCGAGGTACAGATCGAGCGCGTCCAGCTCCTGGCGCAGCGTCACCCGCTTCATGGGATCCTGGTCGAGCGTGTAGCGCAGGAACTCCGACAAGCGCGTGACCGCGTGGTTCGCCTTGCGGTTCTGGTTGTCGAGAATCAGCGTCGAGATGGCGTTCAGCGTGTTGAAGAGGAAGTGCGGGTTGAGCTGGTAGCGCAGCATCTTCAGCTGCGCCTCCTGCGCCAGCGCCACCGCTTTCAGCAGCGCCTGCTCCTGCTGGCGTTGCGACTCGTAGAACTTGATGCCGAAGTACAGCACGCTCCAGCACACCAGCAGGTACGCGGTCGACAGCGCACCACCGAACAGCTCGAACAGCGTCTGCATCTGCCAGTCGGTCGCGACGAACTCCTTGTAGGAGAGGTTGATCACCATGCGCAGCGCGAGCGCCGTGACGTAGCAGGTCGCCACCACGCCGATGATCATGGTGCGCGGCGCGCGGCCCCACAGCCGCCGGTAGATGTAACGCATCGGGGCCGACAGCACGAAGCCTGCGACGGCTGCGACCAGCCAGACACGGGCGTAGCTCGCGGGCTTCTCGTAGAACAGCGCGCCCACGTACTGTGTGATGCCGTAGGCCGCCCAGCCGGCCGCGTGCAGGCTCCAGAACAGCACGTTGCGGTTCGAGCGGATCTGTTCGAGCGTCAGCATTTTCATGGGGGCGCAGCGGCCTCGCGCTTTCGCGTCGACGAGGTCTTCGGGGAAGCTTAGGGCACGGGCGCGGCCCGCGCCGCTCCCGTGACGCACGCGCCGCTCGGCTCGTCGCAGCGCACCTCGCGCACGTGCAGGGTACCCGGCGCCGCGGCGCGGCGCATAGGCTCTTAAGGCTGGAGTCTGCGGGCTCAGCCGCCCTGGGAGGGAGCGCTCGGGGCGGCCCCGAGCGACTCGAGCGGCTGCACGGGTCCCAGAGCGCTCCCCTGGGCGAAGTCGCAGCCGATCGCCGTCAGCCACTGGAGCGAGGCCGTGGAGTCGACCCTCTTCGCGGCACAGTGGATCCCTAAGACCTTGGCGGCCTGTACGGCCGCGACCACGAGCGCCTGGGAGAGCTTGTCGCGCAGCGCAGCGGCGGTCAGCTTGGCATCGAGCTTGACCAGGCGCAGCGCCTTGCAGCGCAGCAGCGGCAGCACCTGGGCATCGAACGAGAAGTCATCGATGACGATCCAGGCGCCGACCTTCTCGCACTGGCCGATAAAGCGCTCGACCGGCGCACGGCGCTGCGCGCACAGCGGCTCGGCGATCTCGAAGCCGAGCGTCTCGGCGGCGATGCCGTGGCTGTTGAGTTGCCCGGCGAGTTTCTGCATGAAGCGCTCGTCCTCGAGGGTCGCAATCGACAGGTTGACCGTGAAGCTCGTCGGCTGCGCGTTCCAGTGCGCGCGATGCTGCGCGAGCCAGCCGAGCAGCCGCTGCAGCACCAGAGCATCGAGCGCCGCCGGATCGCGCGGCAGCTGCGTGCCGCGCACCTGCACCTGGAAGCGCCGCGTCTGTCCGCCGGCGCGCAGCTTCGCGAACGGCAGCAGCTCGAGGATCAGGCCGCCATCGACCGCGGGGGTCGGGGCGGGGACCGGGACGGCGGCAGCCGGAGTCGCGCCCCGTGCCACCGTCATCACGGGGGGCGATGCGGGCTTCGCCTCGGGGGGTGTGCGCGACGGCGTCGGGGGGTCGAGCACCCGCGCCTTGCGCAGCAGGGGCGCGGCGGGCACGGGCGCCGCCGAGGCCGCGCGCGCGACCGGTGGCGCCCGGGT
>JASHTN010000439.1 GCA_030040525.1 Gammaproteobacteria bacterium
GTTGCCGCTGAGATTGACGTTGCCGCCCTGAACGGCATTCGCGTGACCTGTGACGCCGCTCTGGCGCTTGGCCGCCGCATTCGACTGCTGATTGGCGAGGATGGTCGAGTCCGGGATGGCTTCGATGAGACCGGCACCCAGCACCGGCGTCGGAATCCGGAAGACGATGTTGCTGTTGCCCCCCTGCCCGGTGAGCGGGTTGCCGGCGGGCAGGAACACCGGCTGTGCGATGTTGCAGCTGCCGGCGTCGCTCCGCCCGCTGATGACGAACAGGTCGTGCACCGAGCCGTCGGGCACGCCGTTGGATTGCAGGAAGCGCGCTTCGCGGATCGGCCCGTTGGTCACGATGAACCACGGCATCTGATTCAGTGCGCCCTCGGCACTCGCGACGCCGAAGAGCGGGTTCGCCGCCGGGCTCGACCCCCCGACATAGGGCTGGGCATGACAGGATGAGCACTGATTCGAATTGAACCGCGGCCCGAGCCCGTTGCCCTGTGCCTGAGTCGCCCCGGACACAACCTCGACGGTGCCAAAGCGCGCCAGGCCGTCCTGGAAGAACGTGAGCTCGTCGGCGGTCATGCCCGGCAACGGCACCGGCGGCCCGCCGTCGGTAGCCGCATGCCGTACGCCAGGGTCGATGACCTGTGCGCGAGCGGTGTTGGATCCGAGCAGCGCCGCGCACAGCAGTAGCGCGGTGAGAATCTGAATCTGACGGACGTTCGCCCGATGATTGCGCATGACCCCCTCCCTGCGAGCGACTCGCTGTCGCTCCGTCTGCGCGTACTGGTCTACGCCGACACGCCCGGCGGTGTCGATCTGTCGCGGCTTCGAGACGCGCCGCCACGCCGGCTGCAGCACGCAAAACGCTGGAAAAAGGCCATTTTTTCGTGCGGACACGCCTCGCCCGAGTCATAAGTTCGTTGCACGAATTTGCGGGCGCTGCGGGGCTGGTGCGGCCATGCTTGGGGCGCGAGCACCGGCTGTGCTAGCTTAGCGCAGCCTTGAAACACGCCGCAGTTACATGGGCGCGGTCGCCACTTTCACTACCGAGCAGCTGTCGAACGGCGCATCGATCACCGAAGCGCTGGAGAGCAACCATATCGTCTTTTTCCCGAGCTCGCCGGTGCCGCTGCCCGATGCGGCGACGCTCCACTACCTGCGCACCGAGCTGCCGGCGCGCCTCAAGCTGAAGAACATCAGCTATCACCCGGAGGTCGATCGCATCACCGGACTGGAGGCCGATGCGGCGACCGGCGAGCGCCTCACGCGGACCCTGAAGGAGCACCTGGCGCAGGTCAGCGGGTTTCTGCACCGTCAGGTCCCGCATCTCACCGAGGATTGGACCGTCGGTACCTGCAGCGTCCGCCCCATCGAGGAGCGTGGCCGCAACCTCGAGCCGCATGCGAGCAACGAGCTGGTGCATGTCGATGCCGGCGCCTACGGCGCAACCGACGGCGACCGCATCCTGCGCTTCTTCGTGAACTTCAACGACCGCGAGGACCGGGTCTGGGCGACGCAGGGGCCGATCGACCGGATCGTGGAGCGCTTCGGGCGTGAGGCCGGGCTGATCGGCGCCGACGGCCGGCTCGCGCGGCGGCTGACCAAGGGGCCGGCGGACCGGGCGCTGAGCGCGGCGTTGGGGGGGCTTGCGCATCTCAACCCGCTGGCGCGCGTGCTCGATACCTCCCCGTACGACCGGGCGATGCGCCGCCTGCACAATTACATGAAGGACAATGCCACCTTCAGAGATGATCGGCGCGACTATGAGGAGCTACGCTTTCCGCCGTATTCGGCCTGGATGGTGTTCACCGACGGCGTCAGCCACGCGAGCCTGTCGGGGCAATTCGCCTTCGTGACGACGATCATCGTGCGGCGCAGGCACATGAAGTATCCGCAGTTCGCGCCGTTCAACGTGCTGATGGCAGGGCGCCCGGAGCAGCCGCCGGCACCGCCTCCGGGTTGAGCGCGCGCGCGCGGCCGAGCGCCGCTTCGAGCTTCGCGATGACGGCGTCCGGCTCGATGAGGTCCATGACCCCGGGACGCTCGATCTTGGTCCGCCACGGCAGCTCGGCGGCCGCCCGGCCGAGATAGCGGCGTGCCGCGGCATCGAAGCGGTCGACGCACAGATCACGGCTGAAGTAAGGGCCGCTGCGCGCCGGGTTGGTGGCCGCGTAAAGGCCGACGACCGGCACGCCGAGCGAGGTCGCCATGTGCGCCGGACCCGAGTCGGGCGTCACCAGCACCCGTGCCCGGGCGAGCGTGGCGTAGAAGCCGAGCAAGGTGTCCCGGCCGACGAGATTCGTGCAGGGCGCACGCATGCGCGCCGCAATCTCCGCGCCCATGCGCTGCTCGAGCGGCGTACGGCCGCCGCAGATCAGCACCTCGAGGCCGAGTGCCTGCGCCGCGTGGTCGCCGACGGCGGCGTAGCCGGCCGCATGCCAGTTGCGCGGCACATGACTCGAGCAGGGACTGATGATGAGGGCCGGCACGCCGTCGGGAATGTGATGCGCGGCGTACTGCCGGGCAGCCTCCGGCAGCGGAATGTCCCAGCGGTAGTCGCGCCGCTCGACGCCGAGCCGCCGGGCGAAGCCAAACAGGGCATCCATCACGTGCTCGCGCGGTGCGGGCTCGATGCGGTGCGTGGTGAACAGCCACTGCAGATCGAGCGCCCGCTCGCGGTCGTAGCCAAGCTTCACCGGGGCGCGCAGCGTGGCGGCGATCAGGCTCGCCCGCCAGGCGAACTGCATGTGCAGCAGCAGCTCGATCTGACGGTCGCGTAGCGCGGTGCGCACCGCGCGGTAGGCGGCCATGCCGGCACGTTTGTCGAACTCGACGAACTCGATATCGTGAATCTGCCCGAGAAACTGCGCCTCGGCGCGTCCGATGATCCAGGTGAAGCGTGCCTGCGGCCAGGCGCGCTGCAGCGTGCGCACCACCGGCAGGGTGTGGCACAGATCGCCGAGCGCCGAGAGCTTCAGCACGGCCACCGAGCGCGGCGGGGCAGGGAAGAGCTCGGACACGCTGTTACCGGGAACGCAGTTGTGGCATGGCTAGCCGAAGCGCTCGAGCAGCTCGCGGCACGCCCGCAGCCCCTCGGCGATCGCAATCGAGGTCTCCGCCTCGGCGCCCGAATCCGCGTTGGCAATGGCAATGCGCCCGAAACGCTGCCGTCCGACGAGATGCGGTGCCTTGCCCGCAGGCCATTCCGGATCGAACAGCGTCGAGTAGCTGTACGCATAGCCGTGGGGCCAGCGATTGACCGTGATGCCGAGGATGTCGCGCCGCGGGTCGAAGCCGCCCGCGCCGAACATGCGCCCGAGCTGATCGCGCACCTGGTGCTCGAAGGTGGCAAAAGGGGTCGCGAACAACTCGGCGCGTCCGGCCCGGTATTGCGCCTTGGCGGGCAGGCCGGGCTTGCACGGCACCCGTTCGAGACGCACCACACACGGCTCCCCCGGAGAGCTCGGGTAATGGTAGTCGCCGATGCTCACCGGATAGTCCAGGTCGACCTCGCTGAAATAGCTCGTCGGACAATAGACGGTGCCAACCCCGAGGTTTTGCAGCGCGGACCAGTTGCGCAGCAGCACATTCGTGTAGACGAGCGGCACCTTGACCCCGTAGGCGAGTGCCTCGCGCTGCGCCTGCGGCATCTCAGGACACAGATACGGAATGACCATGTTCCAGCAGGCAAGGATCACCCGGTCGGCGCGCACGCGGTACGCCCTGCCGTCGGTCACATAAGTGACGGCGACGCCCGGCGCCCTGGCCGGATCGCCGAGATGGCGTACACGCACCGCGGTGCTGTTGAGGCGGATACGCACCGCAGAGCCTGCCCGGTCGAGCGCCGCATAGTTCATGCGCGCGGTGACGATGTCCTCCATCGTGTGTCCCGGAGCGGCGCCCGGGACGAGCCGCCGCACGAGCAGGCGCGCGATCGAGGCGTTGCCGTCGGGAAAATGGTAGATGTACGGCTGACCGGCGAGGTCGCCGCGCGCTTCGGCCTCGAGTCCCAGCCCCGCGGTGACCGCCGGCGGCAGGAACCAGAGGTTATCGAGCGCCGCGGCGGCGTCGATCCCGAGCCCCAGCCAGCCGTTGGTGCTCTGCGAGTAGTATTTCACGACATCGGGGTGAACGCGGGCGTAGTGCTCGAGGAATGTCTGGATGCTGATGTGCTTGAGGAGCTCGACCTTTTGCGCGCGGGTCCTGCCGGCCAGCAGGTCAACCTTGCCGAAGTAAAGGCGCAGCAGATCCTCTCTGGCCTGCGGGGCGAGCGGCGCGTCGGCAATGAACGCCCGGATCTCCTGCGGATCGAAGTGGGTGTCGGGAAAGTACACCGAGTCGGTCTGCTGCGGACAGAGCTTGTCCACGCCGAACGCGCTGCGCTCGAAGAAGCACGCGGACTTCAGCCCATGCGCCTTCCTGAAGTTGCGATCGTAGTAGCGGTCGAAGCGCCGGATGTCGATGCCGAGCTCGCGCAGCAGTCCCATCGCCTCAGGGGTGTAGAGCGACAGCTCCTCGATCATCAGCGTGCCGCCGCACGCGATCCGGGTGCTGCCGGCCGCGCTCAGCTCATTGCGCTTGGCGTGACCGCCGAAATCGTCGTGATTGTCGAGCAGCAGGATCCTCGGGTCTGCGCCGCGGAGCTTGCGGAAGAAGTACGCCGCCGACAGCCCGCTGATGCCGCCGCCGACGATCGCCAGAGCGTAGTGCTCATCGAGGTCCGTGACCGCGCCGGGTGCGTCCCAGCCGGTGCCATCGCGCAGCGCATGCGCGACCTCGAAGGATCCGGGGTGGCTGCCGCGCATCCCGGTCAAGGCCGGCGGGTAGTAGCGCGGGTCAGTGGGCCCGATGCCTCGCGACAGGAAGTACTCCTCAGCGGAAGGATCCGGGCCGTGATCGAGGGCCGCGGCGAGAGCATCCGGGATCAGCGCCGTGCCCGCGACCCAGGCCATGCCGTTGAGGAAGTCCCGGCGCGCGATCTTCGGGTGCCACGGTTGCCCTGGCGGCTTGTGAGGCTTGCGGGCGTGCCCGGTCATCCAGAATCGCTCCTGCGGTCCGCTGCCCCGGGATTTTAGTTAAGTTTTGACGACGGCGGCGTCTCAATCGTCATCCGGGTCGACCGGCGGCCGGTGATCGTTGATGAAGAATGCGGCATTGAGCCGCGCGGCAATCGTATGAAAGGTCGAGGGTGCCTGGGTGAAAGTGAAGCAATCGGACAGACTATCCGCCGGCGTGTCCGCGTAGCCGAGCGACGACAGATGGAATGTCGTCTCGATGAACTTGAGGATGCTGCCGAAGTCATGGGTGACGTGGGAGATGTAGGCGGGCTTGGCGTACGGTGAGACCACGATCAGCGGCACGCGG
>JASHTN010000440.1 GCA_030040525.1 Gammaproteobacteria bacterium
CAACGCACCTACCAGATGTCGGTGGGCGAAGCCGGCGCCGTGACGCAGAACATGCATCTCATCGGCGGCGCGCTCGCGACCATCGCGACCGGGTGGCTCATGGCGCGGCGAACCATGGGCGACTCGCGGCGCATCATGTGGCTGCTCGGCGCCGGCATCGCCGTCGCCACGGTTGCCTCAGGAGTCGCCTACTACACCCACGACCTGGCGCTCGCCAAGGCGATGTTCTGGATCTACGTTCCCTCGATCTACTTCTACATCGGCCCGTGCTTCGGGCTGATCAACAATCTGGCCCAGTGCCGCATGCGGGCGATCTTCTGCGCCACGACGCTGTTTCTCGCCAACGTCGGCAATCTCGTGATCGCCCCTCCCCTGATCGGGCAGCTGAGCGACTGGTTCGCGCCCCAGCACGTGTCGAACGCCGCGTCGCTGCGGCTCGCAATGCTGTGTCTGGTGCCGACCGGTTTCTGGGCGGCGTTCCACCTGTTCTTCTCCTCGCGCGACATCCTCAAGGACGAGGAGCGGGCGCGGGGCTTCCCGTTCTAGCGACTTGGATCTGCGGCCAGGCGAGCACCCGGCGGCGCGCCTTCCAAGTACACTCCGCGCCGATGAGCCCGGCCTCATAGGCCGCGATCGCGGGGGTGATCCGTGAAACTGCGCTACAAGATCCTGGGCGTCATCGTGATCGTCATCGCGGTCGGTGTGCTGTCGCTCGCGATCGCCATGAGCTACACCTCCCCCTGCGGCCCGGCGCCACCTTTGCCCGCCGGCGCGACGCTCATGAAGGGGATCGTGCACCGCTGCTATGGCTCACCCGCCGTCGTGCGCTACGAGGACCTGCCCAAGCCCACGGCCGCGGACGATGAGGTCCTCGTGAAGGTGCGCGCAGCCTCGATCAACCCGCTCGACTGGCATTACCTCTCCGGCACGCCCTACCTCGTGCGGCTCGATGGCGGCTTCGGCAAACCCGACGATCCGCGTCTCGGCGTCGACTTTGCCGGCACGGTCGAGACGGTGGGGCGGCATGTCACGCGCTTCAAGCCAGGTGACGAGGTCTTCGGCGGAAGGTTCGGCGCGCTCGCCGAGTATGTCGCGGTGCGCGAGGATCGCGCGATCACGGCCAAGCCGGGCAACGTGACTTTCGAGCAGGCGGCAGCGGTCCCCATCGCGGCCATCACCGCGCTCCAGGCGCTGCGCCAGGGGCAGGTTCACGCCGGACAGAAAGTGCTGGTCAACGGCGCCTCGGGCGGCGTCGGCACCTTCGCCGTGCAGATCGCCAAGGCTGAGGGGGCCGAGGTGACCGGCGTCTGCAGCACGAAGAATCTCGCGCTCGTCCGCTCGATCGGCGCGGATCACGTCATCGACTATAGCCGCGAGGATTTCACGCAGGACCCGCAGCGCTACGACGTGATCGTCGACACCGTGAGCACGCACTCGGTGCTCGCGTACAAGCGCGTGCTGAAACCCAACGGCATCTACGTCATGATCGGCTCGGCGAACACCGGCAACTGGTTCGGCTGGCTCGAAACACCGATCGAGGCGAAGCTCCTGTCGCCCTTCATGAGTCAGAAGTTCGGCATGATGCTGGCCGAGCTCGGCAAGGCTGACCTCGCCACGCTCGCCGATCTGATGCGGACCGGCAAGCTCACCCCCGTCATCGACCGCCGCTACAAGCTTGCCGAGGCGGCCGAGGCGCTGAGCTACCTCGAGAAGGGGCATGCCCGGGGCAAGGTCGTGCTCACTGTGGACTGAAATGCGCGGGTTACGCCCGCCTCTGCCCGGCGACTGCCGTGCCTGCCGCGGCATATCTCCAGTCGACCGGCTCCACGGCGGGCACGATGACCAGCCAGGCAATGAGTCCGGTGAGGGCCACCGCACCCGTCAGCCAGAGGGCGAGCGTGTAGTGGCCGCTCACCTGCACCAGGTAGCCGGTCACGATTGGGGCGATGATCCCGGCGGTGTTGCTGGTCGCGTTCTGCACGCCCATCCAGCGGCCGGTGGCGAGCGGTCCCGCAAAGCGCTGCGTCAACGCACACACCGAGGGGTTGTTGAGCCCGTCAGCGAGTCCCGTCACGAGCAGCAGCGCTGCCCCCGTCAGCGCGCCGGCGCCACTCGCGCCGATCAGGCACGTGCCGACTCCGGCAGCGCTCAGCGCCAGCGCGGTCTTGTAGGCGCGGCTCGCGGTCGCACCGCGACGTATCCAGGCGTCCAGCAGCCAGCCGGTCGCGAGACAACTCACGGCATCCACCACGTAGAATGCGCTCGTGACGCGGGTCATGGCGAGCAGCCCCAGGCCGCGCTCGTTGACCAGGTACAACGGCAGCGCGGTGAAGACGAAGTAGAACGCGTAGTTCGAGCAGAAATTTCCGAGCATCGTGCCCCAGAGCGCGCGTTGCCTGAGGATCGTGCCGAACCGCGGGCCCTCCCCGCCGGGGCGCGCGGGCGTGATGGGCCGTGCGAGGCGCAGCTGGCCAGTCCAGGGCATGAGCCAGAGAAGCGAGAGGAGACCTAACACCATGAACATGGCGCGCCAGCCGTAGCGCACCATGAGCAGGCCACCGACGAAGGTTCCCAGGGCCGGGCCTACCTGGGCGCCGAACTGCACGATCGCGGTGGCGCGGCCGCGGTGCCGGTCGGAGACGCGCTGCGCGAGCAGCGCCAGCGCGCTCGGGTAGAACGTCGCCTCCCCGATTCCCATCAGCAGCCGCAGCGCGACCAGCTGCACGACGCCCGCGGAGGTCCCGGCCAGCACTGTCGAGAGCGACCAGAGCGCCACGCCGGCCGCGAGCACGCGCGCCGCACCCAGGCGATCGGCCAGCCAGCCCATCAGCGGCTGCGAGGGCACGTACGCCCAGAAGAACGCCGAGAGCATCAGATACGTCTGCGTCGGCGCGAGGCGGAACTCGCGCTCGAGCAGCGGCGCGGCGGTAGAGATGCTGCCCCGGTCGACGTAGTTGATGAGCAGCGCCGCCGAGAGCAGCGCGATCAGACCGAGCGGTGCCCCGGCCCGCGGCAGCGCGGGTTGCGCGTCGGATGACACCGTGAGCGGCCGGTGCTTTTAAGGGCGGTCTGCGCGCTGCTCTGCGCCGCTATGAACGCGGCGCCGCGCTCGGCACGGGAACCAGCACGTCGGTGCGCAGTTTCGTTCCGCCGAGGGTGAGCTCGTTGGGGATGCAGGTCGAGCTGTACGCGACGTTGCGGGTCGTGAAGAGCGGCAGCAGACTGTGCTCGATCTGCTCCACGAGCTCGCAGTCCCCGGCCGCAGACACGGGATCACGGTCGAGCTGCAGCACGACCGTCTGCCAGTGCGCCGGCACGGGCGGCGCCCCTGGGGGAGCGGACTTCGCATCGAGCGGCACCAGCACTTGCATCTGGATGGTCACGCCGGGGAAGGGATCCGGCCGGCCGAGCGGCGAGGAGCACGGCATCTCGCGCACCGTCAGATCCGGCCGCGCGCCGAGCTCCAGCAGCGCCTTGCGTACCTTGTGAGCCAAGCCGTCGCAGGAATAGTGCGCGGTGAATCCCTGGAAAACGAACCGCGCCTCCCGGGGAGCCCAGACGGCCGCCTCCGGGGGCTGCGGTGCGGCCGGCGCGAGGGCGCCGCCGCCAGCGGCCGCGGCCTGCGCGCCGGCCCATCCGGGCAGCGCCGACAGCAGCAGCACGAACACCCACGCGACCCGGCTAATCCGCGATCTGCAACCGTTCATGACTGACCTCCGCAGCGCGGTAAGAACGCGCCCGACGTCGTGGCGTTGACAGCGCCCAAGGCCGCACACCCGTACACCGTCCGTGTTTGGATCGGGCGCTGCGGTTCATTTTATCAAACCGGCCGGACGGCAGCCGGCGCAGGCTCACCCCCGCCGAGCCCCGGCAGGCCGGGCGCAGTTTTGCCGCGACGGCCGCCGGTGCGATGATATCGACACCAACAGGGAGAACCGCCATGTCAGCCCGAGTCCTGTCAGCCGCCGCCCTGCTCGCCGTCGGCTTCCTCGGCGCCCGAGCGGGCCGCGCCGACCCGCCCGCCGCGAATCCGCTCGACGTCGTCCCGGAGAAGATGCCGTTCGACGTGCCCTACGGTGCGCCGATCTCGCTCGCGCGCGCCGAGGCGCTCATCAATGCCACGGTCGCCGAGGCAAAAAGGCACGACTGGAAGCTCAACGTCGCGGTGGTCGACTCCGGCGGCAACCTGGTCGCCTTCCAGCGCATGGACGGAGCACAGCTCGGCTCGATACAGGTCTCCCAGCACAAAGCGCGCGCCGCGGTCATGTACCGCCGCGAGACCAAGGCGTTCGAGAGCGCCATCCAGGAGAAGCAGGCCTACTACGTGATGACGCTCGACGGCGTCATCGGCTCGCGCGGCGGCATGCCGCTCGTCGAGGGCGGCAAGCTGATCGGCGGCATCGGCTGCTCCGGCGGCACCGGCTCGCAGGACGAAGTGGCCTGCAGGGCGGGAGTCGCGCTCCTGAGATAGAGTCGCCGCATGCGTCTCATGATCGTCGAGGATGACGCCGAGATGCGCGAAGCGCTGAGCGCGCTGCTGCTGCAGGCCGGCTACGAGGTGGATGCCTGTGGCGACGGCCGGCAGGCGTTTGCGAGCCTGCGGGCGCGCGACCATGACCTCGCCATCATCGACCTGGCGCTGCCCGGCATGAGCGGACTCGCCCTGGTGCGCGCGCTGCGGCGCGAGCATTGCGGCGTGCCGGTTCTGGTGATCACCGCGCGCGACACCGTGGATGACCGCGTCTCCGGACTCGACGCCGGCGCCGACGACTATCTGGTGAAGCCCTTCGAGATGCCGGAGCTGGAGGCGCGCGTGCGGGCGTTGCTGCGCCGACAGCGCACGGACCGCGGCGCCGAGATCCGTGTCGGCCCGCTGACGCTGGTCCCCGGCCAGCCGCGCGTGACGCTCGGCGACAGCACGTTCGATCTGTCGGCGAGCGAGACGGCGTTGCTCGAGGCGCTCGCCACCCGTGTCGGCAGGGTGGTGAGCAAGCAGACGCTCGCCGACCGGCTGACGCGCGGCGGCAACCCGCCGTCGGACACGGCCATCGAGATCTGCGTGCACCGGCTGCGCCGCCGGCTCGGCCCCTACGGCCTGAAGGTGCGCACGCTGCGCGGCTTCGGCTACATGCTGGAGGGTGATGCGGGCGGGTGAACGCAGTCTGCGCGTCGGGCTGCTGCTGTGGCTCGGCACGGCGCTGGTGGTGCTGCTGGCCCTCGATGCGCTGGCGTCCTACTTCACGGCGCTGCATTTCGCCAACCATGTCTACGACGCCTGGCTGATCGACTCGACCCGGTCGCTCGCGCAGGCGGTGCGCGTCGAGCACGATCGTGTCAAGTTCCAGGTGCCCGAGGTCGCGCTCGACATCTTCCAGTTCGACGAGATCGATCATACCTACTTCAAGGTGTCCTCCGTCCGCCAGGGCTTCCTCGGCGGCGAGCCGGCGTTGCCCGACAGCGGCCCGATCGCAATCGGCGGGCTGGCGCTCAGGTTCACGAGCGTGCACGGCGCGCCGATCCGCCTGGTCGCCACCAGGCTCGCGCCTGCCGGTACCGGCGACTCCGTGACGGTGGCCGTCGGCGAGACGCTGCGCAAGCGCGCGACGCTGACGCGCGAGATTCTGCTGGCGATGGCGGCGCCGCAGATCACGCTGCTCGCGATCGCGCTCGCGCTCGTGTACCTCGGCGTGTCGCGCGGCCTGAAGCCGCTCACCGATCTCGCCGCACAGATCGAGGCCCGTGACCAGAACAACCTCACGCCGGTGGCCCTGTCCGGCCTGCCGCGCGAGACGCGCGTGCTCGCCGGCCGCATCAACGGCCTGCTCGAGCGCCTCGGCGAGGCGATCCACGCTCAGCAGCGCTTCGTCGCCGATGCCGCCCACCAGCTGCGCACCCCGCTCGCCGCACTGCTGCTGCATGCGGAGCGCGCGCGCCGGGCCGAGGATCCGCGCAGCGAGCAGGAGGCGCTGCGCGCGCTGCAGCGCTCGGTGGAGCGCGCCGCGCGCCTGAGCCAGCAGCTGCTCACGCTCGCGCGCGCCGAGCCGCAGGGCTCCTCCGTGGTAGCCATGAAGCCCGTCGACCTGGTGGCGCTCGCGCGGCGCGTGGGCGAGGAGTGGATCCCGCGGGCCCTGGAGCGCGAGGCGGACTTCGGACTGGCGGTGCCGGAGGAGCGTGTCACGGTGCGCGGCGACGAGCAGCTGCTCGGCGAGCTGCTGTCGAACCTCATCGACAACGCGCTGCGCTACGGGCGCCCGGGCGGCAGCGTGACCGTCAACGTGGAGTCGGGCGAGCAGCCGCAGCTCGCCGTGCAGGACGACGGCCCGGGCATCGCCCCCGAGGAGCGGCAACGCATCTTCGAGCGCTTCTACCGACCGCCCGGATCCCCCGGCGAAGGCTGCGGGCTCGGGCTCGCGATCGTCGACGAGATCGCGCGCCTGCACGGCGCCCAGGTCAGCGTCTCCCCCGGGAATGACGGCAGCGGCAGCCGTTTCGCCGTCATCTTTCGCGTCGCCGCGTGAGCTGACAATGACCTGATGCTTCCGCGATGCCCGTCACAGCCGCCGCCGGCCGCTGAAAGCTTGATGAAATGTTGACGACGGGGCGGCGAAAGCTTGCGCCGCTACAGTGTCTGCATGGACGTACCACTGCCGCGCCTTGCCGGTGTCCGCGCGCTCGCGGCCGCCGTGCCGCTCATGGCGGGGGGCTGCGCCGTGGGTCCGACGTTCCACCGGCCGGCAGCCCCCGCCGGTGCTGCCTACACGAGCGCGCCGCTGCCGCCGCAAACCGCCGCGGCGAGCGTTGCCGCGGGAGACGCGCAGCGCTTCCTGAGCGGCCACGATGTCGCCTTCGAGTGGTGGCGCGAGTTCGGCAGCACGGCGCTCGATGCGCGCGTGGCGCAGGCGCTGCGCGCCAATCCGAGCGTCGCGGCAGCGCAGGCCGCGCTGCGCGCGGCGCAGGAGCTGGTGTACGCGCAACGCGGCTACTTCTATCCGACGGTGGGCGTCGGCTACGCCTTCGAGCGCCAGCAGATCGAGGGCAATGTCGCCACCACGCAGGCCCCCGGCGTGCAGGGCAATGGCGAGAATCTCGTGCCGAGCGGTCCGGCGCAGCCCCTGATCTATAACTTACACACCGCGCAGCTCACGGTCGGCTACACGCCGGATGTGTTCGGCGGCAACCGCCGCAAGGTCGAGTCGCTCGAGGCGCAGGCGGACGTGCAGCGCTTCGAGCTCGAGGCGACCTACGTGACGCTCGCTTCCAACGTAGTCGCGGCCTCGGTCGAGGAGGCGGCGACCCGAGCGCAGCTCGCCGCCAGCAAAGAGATCGTCACGCTCGGCGAGCGTGCACTCGAGGTCACCGACACGAAATACGCGCGTGGCTATGCCTCGGCCCTGGACGTCGCCGCAGCGCAGGCGCAGCTCGCCGCGGCGCGCGCGCTGCTGCCGCCGCTCGAGCGGCAGCTCACCGAGACGCTCGACCTGCTGCGCGTGCTCCTCGGCAGGCTGCCCAACGCGGATCTCGGAGCTCCGCTCGAGCTCGAAGCGCTCCACCTGCCGCGCGAGCTGCCGCTGAGTCTGCCCGCCAAACTCATCGAGCAGCGGCCCGACGTGCGCGCCGCCGAGGAGCAGATGCGCTCGGCCAACGCCGAGGTCGGGGTCGCCGCGGCCGCCATGTTCCCGCAGTTCACGATCGACGCGGCTGCCGGCGGGGCCGCCAACGAGTTCGACTGGATGTTCCGCGACGGCGGGCCGTTCTGGAGCCTGATCGCCGGGGTAACCCAGCCGCTGTTCGCCGGCGGCACGCTGCTGCACACGCGGCGCGCCGCAGAGCAGGCGCTGCAGCAGGCGGCGGCGCAATACCGCGAGACCGTGCTCGCGGCCTACCAGAACGTCGCCGACACGCTCGCCGCAGTGCTCGCCGATGCGCGGGCGCTCGAGTCGGCCGCCGGCGCCGAGGAGGCGGCGCGCAGTACGCTCGACCTGACGCGCGAGCAGCAGCGCGAGGGGTTCGCCGACCCGCTCACGGAGCTCGCCGCACACGTCGCCGAGCGGCAGGCGATGCTGGCGTTGGTGCAGGTCCAGGCGATGCGCTTCGGCGACACTGCAGCTCTCTATCAGGCACTCGGCGGCGGCTGGTGGAACCGCGCCGCCGCTGCGCCTGCCGCCCGCGCGGACTAAAGGTCGGACCGGCACGTGCCTCCAGCCACGCCGCACTGCGCTGCCGCCCTGCTCGCTGGCGCACTCGCTGCGCTTGCCCCGCCCGCGATGAGCGTTGCGGCACCCGCGGCGGCGGGGAGCCAACCCCCGGCGACCCGGACCCCACCAGCGCCGACCGTGGAGCTCACGGCCGCGCAGCTCGGCGCCATCCGCATCGCCGCTCTCGGCGATCACCTGTTCGCCTACCGCCGCGAGGCGGTCGGCACCATCGACTTCGATGAGGACCTCACGGTGCAGGTCTACCCGCCGTACCAGGGACGAATCGAGCGGACCTACGCCGATCTCGGCGACCGGGTGCTGAAGGGTGCGGTGCTGTTCACGCTCGAGAGCCCGGACTTCATCGCCGCCGAGTCCAACCTGATCGCAGCCGCTGCGACCTACGAGCAGAGCACCAGTCTCGAGCAGCGTGCCGTCGCGCTCTACGCCGCGCACGGCATGGACCAGAACGACTACGAGACGGCGCTTGCCAACCAGAAGGCCGCCGAAGGCGCGCTGCGCGCCGCGCGCAACGCGCTGCTGGTGTTCGGCAAGACGCCCGCGCAGATCGACGCCCTGGTCGCCCGACGCCAGGTCGAGAGCGCGCTCCTCGTGCGCAGCCCCGTCACCGGGCGCGTCACGGCGCGCGCGGCGGCCCCGGGAACGCTGGTGCAGCCGGGCAGCCCCCCGGCGCCGTTCCAGGTGGCGGATTTGCGCAGCAAGTGGCTGGTGGCGCAGGTCGTCGAGAGCGACAGCCCGCTGCTGCGCCTGGGTCAGCCCATCGAGGCCAGGGTGGGTGCGCTGCCGGGCCGTACCTTCCGCGGCCGGATCACCCGCCTCGGCCGCTCGCTCGATCCGAACACGCACCGCATCGCGGCGCGCTGCACGCTCGCCGATCCTGCCGAGGAGCTGATCCCGGGGATGCTCGCGAGCTTCGCCATCGAGGTGCAGCAGCCGGTGCGCACCCTCGCCATCCCCATGAACGGCGTGGTGCGCAACGGCGATGGCACTTTCGCCGCCTGGGTGACCACCGATCGCCGGCACTTCACCGAGCGGCTGGTCGCGGTCGGCGAGCCGCTCGACGGGCAGTACCCGGTGCTGGCGGGCCTCGCGCGCGGCGAGCTGGTCGTGGTCGACGGCGCAGTGTTCGTGAGCAACATCCTGTTCGCGCCGCCGAGCGACTGAGCGCCGCACTGCGCCCGCTTTCCCGCAGCGACGCCCATGCTCAAAACGCTCATCGCAGCCTGCCTCAGTCGCCGTGCGCTGATCATCTTCGGGCTGGCGGCGTTCGCGGTCGCAGGCCTGTACGCCTTCGAGGTGATCAACAT
>JASHTN010000441.1 GCA_030040525.1 Gammaproteobacteria bacterium
CACGGGACAGCATTACGGCAAGCTCGATCGCGGTGGCGCCCGGGCGCTCTTTGATGTGCGCCTGAGCGATGCGGCGGTCCTGCACGTCAATTTTCATGCCGTCTACGACGACTCTCTACCGTCCGAGCCGTCGACCCCGAACGTCGAAGCGATGATTCCGCCCGAGCCGTTTCTAACCAAGGGCCTCATGGACAGCCCCCCCGGCGGCACGTGGGTAAGAACGGGCGGCTTGCCGCTCTACAAGAACGAGATCGGCGGCGGCACGGTCGAGACCCTGAACGTCGATTTCGACCGAATGACGCTCACCTCGATCAGCGCCTATGACTACTTCTCGGACCACAGTCTCGACAACTATGACGGCTACCCGGCGGCGGACAACAACTGGACCAAGAATTTCCAGCAGTGGCAGTGGAGCCAGGAGCTGCGGCTCGCCTCGCACACCGGCGGCCTGGTGGACTGGATCGTCGGCGCCGACTACTCGCAGAACTGGTATCGCTGCCGCGACGCCCTCGACTGGACGTTCGTCTATGGGCTCGCGGACTACCTGACGCAAGGTGGCAAGGCCATTACGGCCGCCAACTTCATCCAGCGGCAGGAGTCTGCGGGGCTGTACGCGCACGCGGAGACACATCTGTCCAGCCGCTGGACGCTGGTGAGCGGCGTGCGTTACTCGCACGATGAGGCCTCGTTCGACGGCGTAACCCTCGATCCGACCGGGCTGCTCACCTACGCGGCCAACGGCTTCACGGGGCCGATCATCCCGAATACCGTCCTCGCCGCGCTCGATGAGTCACGCTGGAACCAGAACGTCTCCTGGCGGCTCGGGCTCGACTACCACCTCACCGACAAGGTGCTGCTGTACGAGAGCGAGGCAACCGGCTACAAGGCGGGGATCTACTACGGCCAGCCCGCGCAGGTGCAGGTGGACTGGGGCTACGTGAATCCCGAGCGCAATATCACCAGCGAGCTCGGCATCAAGAGCCGCTTCTTCTCCGACACGCTGCAGTTCGACACCGCAGTCTTCGACTCCATCATCTACGATCGTCAGTCGAGCCTGTCTCTGTGGGCGGGTCCCGTGGGCACACAGCCGCTCATCGCGGGACTCGGCAACGTGCCCGAGTCCCGGATCGACGGCATCGAGAGCGAGATCGACTGGCGTCCGGTGCGGGGTCTCCAGATCCACCTCGCCACGACGTACCTGCACGCCCGCGTGACGGAGACGCTGACGAACGACAACGGGCTCGCGCTTTTCACGCCCGTCATGGTCGGCCAGATGCTGCCCGATGCCCCGAACTGGAGCAGCAGCTACGTCGTCTACTACGAGCACGCGGCGGGCGACGGCCTGATGGCGTACGCCCAGGCTAACGATCACTTCGTGAGCGCCATCCACCCCTATCTGGGCGATCCCACGACCTTTGGGCGCGGCCACGACCTGGGCGCGCGGATCGGCCTCAAGAATCCCGCCAAGCACTGGGATACGAGTCTCTGGGTGACGAACCTGACGGACACGCGGCCGCTCACCTATGCCTTCGCGGGCAGCGAAGGGCAAACTGTCTCCTTCTATCAGAAGCCGCGCTCGGTGGGCATCAACATCACCTACAGCTTCTGACCGACGGACCTACTTGCCCCCGCCTTCTTCCAGCATCTTGAACGAGTGCTGCAGCAGCTCGAGCTTGCGGGTCATCGCCGCCTGCGGCTGCACGCCCTCCATGGAGACCTCGAGTCCATAACGGATGGTGGCGTCAGGCCGCGAGCCCTGCGCGGCGGCGCTGACCCGCGTCTGGCCCTCCTCGCTCTCGACCATGCCGTTAAAGGGGAAGCTCCCCGTCTTGAGCTTCGTCCAGTTGTCCTGAAAGCCCTGGGGGAGCGAGCTCGGCGGCTCGGTGCGGCGGGCGGCGTGCACCCAGTTATGGGTGTGCAGGCTCTCGGCGACCACGACCCGGTTGACCCCCCAGCTGGTGGCATCCCCCTCGCGCGTGAAACCGAAGTCGAGGTACAGCATGCTGTCCTTGCTGAGCTTCACGAGCTCCGGCTTGACTTCCAGCTCGTAGCGGTCGGAGCGGAACGCGACTTCGCGCTGCGGATCGATCCCGATGCTGAGCGCCTCGAATGCCTTCGGCTGTGCGCTCTTTTGCGCCAGGTAGTCCTGCCATTGGCTGAGCGTTCCCTGCATCGTCACATACAGGTAATCGCACAGCAGCCGATGGGTCTCGTGCAGCAGACCGACGAAGCCGCTCATCAGCCGCGTGAAGACGGCGACATAGCCTTCGGGCGTGGGCAGACTCGCGACCGTCAGGATCTGATCGTCATAGGGAATCGCCCAGTCGCGCACCTGCCAGGTGCGTCCCCAGCGGTCCGTGAACTGGCTCGAGCTCCTCGGCTTGCCGAGGGAGGCCACTCGCACCGTATCGCTGCCCACGGTGCGCCGCAGCTCATAGGCCTTGAGCAGCAGGTCCATATACAGCTTGTCATCGCCATAGAGCGTGGCGAGACTGACATCGTCCGGAGCACGCAGCCGCACGAAGCTGCCCGACAACTCGACGAAGCCGTCGTGATCGAGCTGCACGGTCTGGCGCTGGCCGGCGCCGGCGACCCACACCTTGTTGGGGTCCTCGTGCATCAGCAGCGGAAAGGCCGCGCGCTCGTTCGTGTGCAGCAGCTGCTCGGAGCCCGCGCCGTGCGGAAACAGATGATCCGCATTGTCCTTGAGCAACTTCGTGGTGACCTCCCGGGTATGCTGCATCATCAGATCGAGGATGGTGCTGTATAGGTCACCGAGGGACTTGGGCAGCGCGAAGTGCTGGTCGAATGTGTCCGTCTCGGTCGCATCCATCATCGGCAGTCGCGCGGGCGCGCGGCCGCCGATCCTGCCCTCGCCTTCCTTCGCGTTGATGAGCTCGGCGATCGGCAAGGCGACGTTGAGATTCTCCGCGGGCGACTTGCGCAGCACGACGCCGATCACGTTGCCGCGCTCATCGACCAGCGGTCCGCCGCTGTTGCCCGGGGAGGCTGCGGCCGAGAAGCGCAGCCACTGCCATTGCCCGTCGAGCTCCTCCGGAGTATCGGAGGTGTAGACGCCGTCGCGAATCACCACACCCTGCCCGAGCGCGTTGCCGACCGCGTAGACCACCCCGTTGAGCGCGAGCTTGCTGCCGGGCGTCAGCGCCTGCACGTTCTTCGGCGTCTCGCGCAGCGAGAACACCGCGAAGTCGCGGCGGTCGGAGTACTTGAGCACCTGGTCGATGTCGTAGACCTTCCCCGCCCCGTCGCGCAGCGCCGGCGGTCCGTACTGGCTGCCGATGCCGAGGTCGATCACGTGCGCCGCCGTGACGTAGCGGTTCGCGCCAATCGCGAACGCCGTGCCGATCGAGCGGTACTTGTCGATGCGCTGCTGGTAGGGAATCAGGTCCATCGGCAGCTCGCGCTCGTAGGTGACCGCACCATCCGGCGGCTTGAGCTGCACGACCTCGAAGGTTGCGGCACGAATGTGCTGCTGGATGCTGCTGCTCAGATCCGCGGCAGCCGCCGCCCTCGCCCAGCCGAGCGAGGCCGCGAGCGCCACGACGGCCAGCGCGGGAAGAAGCCGGGAATGCAGCGCGCGCAAGCGGCTACTCAGCGCCGCAGAACCTTGATCAGTTCCTCGAGCTCGGCGCGCACCTGCTTGACGATCTGCTGGCTCTGCGTGACGTCGGTGCGGGCTTCCTCGCCCGTGAGCTTGTTGCGCGCACCGCCGATGGTGAAGCCCTGGTCGTAGAGGAGGCTGCGGATCTGGCGGATGACGATCACGTCCTGCCGCTGGTAGTAGCGGCGGTTGCCGCGGCGCTTGACCGGTTTGAGCTGCGGGAATTCCTGCTCCCAATAGCGCAGCACGTGCGGCTTCACGCCGCACAGCTCGCTCACCTCCCCGATGGTGAAATAGCGCTTGCCGGGAATCGCGGGAAGCTGGGCGTTATTCTTTGGCTCCAACATACGCTTCGACCCGTGCTTTGAGTTTTTGCCCCGGACGGAACGTCACCACGCGTCGCGCGCTGATCGGAATCTCCTCTCCGGTCTTCGGATTGCGCCCCGGGCGCTGGTTCTTGTCGCGCAGATCGAAGTTACCGAAGCCGGAGAGCTTGACCTGCTCCCCGCCCGAGAGCGCGGCGCGAACCTCCTCGAAGAACAGATCGACGAGCTCGCGGGCCTCGCGCTTGTTGAGGCCGAGCTGGTTGAACAACGCTTCCGCCATCTCCGCTTTGGTGAGGGCCATTTCTTTATTCTCTGATTCTCGCGTTCAAGCTCTCGCGCAAGTCCGAAACTACAGAGGCCATCAGGCGCTCCACGTCGTCATCGGTAAGAGTGCGAGAAATATCTTGAAAAATCAAGCCTAAAGCGACGCTTTTTCGACCTGGTTCGAGGCCGGGCCCACGATACACGTCGAAAACACGGAGACCACGCAGGAGGCTTGCGGTCGATAAGGTTACACGCTCGGCGAGCCTACTTAAAGTCACCGACTCATCGACCACCACGGCGAGGTCCCGGCGCACCTGTGGGAAGCGCGACAGCTCTTGGTGCACCGCCCTCTTGACAGCGAGCGCCGAGAGGTCCAGCTCGAAGAGCACCGGCCCATATGTAAAGTCCAGCTCCTTGGCCAGCCCCGGGTGCAGCTCCCCGAGCCACCCGATGCGCGTGCCGTCGCGCAGCACGCGGGCGCTGCGGCCTGGGTGCAGTGCCGGGTGGGTATCGGTGAGGAAGCTGAAGGCCGCGGGCGCGCCGGTGAGTGCAAAGAGCGCTTCCAGATCGTTCTTCACATCGTAGAAATCAACCGGCGCGCGCTCCGCTTTCGATAGGCCCCACTGCTCCGGCAGTCGCGCCCCGCTCGCCAGCCCCGCGAGCGTCGCGATCTCCCGCGCGCTGCCGCCGGCTGCCGGCTCGAAGCGCGCGCCCTGCTCGAAGAGCCGGACGCGCTGCTGCTGGCGCCGCTCGTTATCGCGCGCCGCCTTCAGAAGTCCGGGCCAGAGCGACACGCGCATGACCGACAGATCGGCGGAGAGCGGATTCGCGAGGCTGAGCCCCGCGCTCGAGCGAAACAGCCGCTGCTGGAGCGAAGGATCTACGAAAGCGAAGGTCACGGCCTCCTGGTAGCCGCGGCTCGCGAGCGCCTCCAGCAGCGCGTCCTCGGGCGGCTGCTCGGCGGGGAGCCGGCGAAAGAGCTGCGGACTCGCTGCATCCCGCTCCGGAATACGGTCGTAGCCGACGATGCGCGAGACTTCCTCGATGAGATCCGCCTCGATGGCGATATCGAAGCGCTGCGCGGGAGGTGTCGCGCGCCAGCCGCCCTTCGCCGCCTTGACTTTCATGCCGAGCGCGCTGAGCGCGGCGCTCACCTCCCGGGCGGGGAGTGCAACGCCGAGGAGTCGATTCAGCTGGCCGGCGCGCAGGCTCACGGCCGGGCGCTTCACCCGATGCGCAGCGGACTGCGCCACGTGCACCGGCCCCGCGCGGCCGCCGGCGATCGGGAGCAGCAGCTCGAGCGCGCGGCGGATGGCGCGCGCCTGCCCCGTCGGATCCACGCCGCGCTCGAAGCGCTGGCTGGCATCGGTCGTGAGTCCGACGCGGCGTGCCCTGCCCAGGATCGCCGCGGGCGAGAAGTACGCCGACTCGAAAAATATCTCTTCGGTTTCCGGGCTCACCGCCGTGCGCTCGCCCCCCATGATGCCGGCGAGCCCGATGGGCCCTCTGGCGTCGGTGATGAGGAGCATGTCGCGGTCGGCCTCGATGTCGCGCCCGTCGAGGAGCCTCAACCGCTCCCCGCGCTGTGCGAGGCGCACCTTGATGCCGCGCTCGAGCCGCTTAAGGTCGTAGGCATGCATCGGCTGCCCGAGCTCGAGCATCACGTAGTTGGTGACGTCGACCACCGGGCTGATGGAGCGCACGCCCGCACGGCGCAGCCGCTCGCGCATCCACAAGGGGGCTGCCGCGCGATTGTCGACGCCCCTGACGATGCAGCCGGCAAAGGCCGGACAGGCTGCAGCGGCCGAGAGCTGCACCGGGAAGTGTTCCTTGTGAGCAGCCGCCACACCGCCGACCGCGCGGACTTCGAGCGCCCGGCCGCGCAGTGCCGACACTTCGCGCGCCAGCCCCAGGATCGACATGGCATCGCCCCGGTTAGGCGTCACGTTGACCGTGAGCACCGCCTCATCGAGCGCGAGATAGTCCCGCAGCGGCTTGCCGAGCGGCGCATCGGCGGGCAGCTCCAGAATCCCGTCGGCGCTCTCGGCGATCCCGAGCTCCCGGGCGGAGGCGAGCATGCCGCGGGACTCGACGCCGCGAAGCTGCGCCGCGGCGATCACGACATCGTCCGGAAGCTTCGCGCCCACGACCGCGAGCGCGCTCTTCAAGCCCGGGCGCGCGTTCGGCGCGCCGCACACGATCTGAAGCGGCGCCCCGCTGCCGCGCGAGACGCGGCAGACTTTGAGCTTGTCGGCCTGCGGGTGGCGCTCGGCGGAGAGAATCTCCGCGACCACGACGCCCGTGAACGGCGGCGCCGCGGGCTCGAGGCTCTCGAGCTCGAAGCCCGCCATGGTGAGGCGCGCACCGAGCTCCTGCGCACGCCACGGCACCTTCACCCATTCGCCGAGCCAGGTGTACGGAACCCTCATGCGAACGCCGCCTGGAACTGCCGCAGGAACCGCAGGTCGTTCTCGAAGAACAGGCGCAGGTCATTCACCCCGTAGCGCAGCATGGCGAGCCGATCGATGCCGGCGCCGAAGGCGTAGCCGGTGTAGCGCTCGGGGTCGACACCGCTCGCCTCGAGCACGTTCGGGTGCACCATGCCGCAGCCTGAGATCTCGAGCCAGCCGGTCTGCTTGCAGGTGCGGCAGCCCTTGCCGTTACAGAAGACGCACGACATGTCGACTTCCGCGGACGGCTCGGTGAACGGAAAGTACGACGGCCGCAGCCGCATCGCCAGATCGCGCTCGAAGAAGGCCTGCAGGAACCCGTGCAGCGCCGCCTTCATGTGCGCGAAGCTCACGTTCTCATCCACCACCAGTCCCTCGAGCTGATGGAACATGGGGGCGTGCGTCATGTCGGAGTCACGCCGGTAGACCCGCCCCGGGGCGATGAGGGCGATCGGCGCGCCGTGCGTAAGCAGCGAGCGGATCTGCACCGGGGAAGTGTGGGTGCGCAGCAGCCGCCCGTCGGGGAAGTAGAACGTATCGTGCAGCGCGCGCGCCGGGTGATCCGGCGGAATGTTGAGCGCCTCGAAGTTGTGGAAGTCGTCCTCGATCTCGGGGCCTGAGGCCACCTCGAACCCGGCGCGGCGAAAGAGTGTCTCGATCCGCTGGCGCGCGCGGGTCAGGGGATGCAGTCCCCCGGCCTCCTCGCCCCGCCCGGGGAGCGTCACGTCGATGCGGCGCTCGGCGAGCTCGTGCTCGAGCTGCATGCGCTCGAGCGCGGTGCGGCGCGCCTCGATGGCCGCCTGCAGCTTCGCCTTCGCCTCGTTGATGCGTGCGCCCGCGGCCGGGCGCTCGTGGGCCGGCAGCGCGCCGAGCGATTTCAGCTGCTCGGTGAGCGCGCCCTTCTTGCCGAGCCAGCGCACGCGCGCCTCCTCCAGCGCCGCGAGCGCCTCGCAGGCTGCGACTTCAGCGAGCGCCTGACCCGTGAGGGCCGTGAGGTCTGTCAAGACCCGCCCCCGTTTCAGGCGATGCCGAGGGCCGTCTTTGCCTGCTGCGCGATGGCGCCGAACGCCGCAGCGTCCTGCACCGCGATATCCGCGAGCACCTTGCGGTCGATCTCGACGCCGGCCTTGTGCAGGCCGTCGATGATGCGGCTGTAGGAGAGGCCGTGCAGGCGCGCCGCGGCATTGATGCGTGCGATCCACAGCGCGCGGAACTCGCGCTTGTTCTGCCGCCGGTCGCGGTAGGCGTACTGCCCTGCCTTGATGACCGCCTGTTTCGCGGCGCGATACACCTTGCGGCGGGCGTTGTAGTAGCCCTTCGCTTTGCCCAGGACTTTCTTGTGACGGCGCCCGGCCGTCACGCCACGCTTGACT
>JASHTN010000442.1 GCA_030040525.1 Gammaproteobacteria bacterium
GGTCACCCAGCCGACGTCCGCCGTGCACCAGAACACGTCGTCCTCGCGCAGGTCGAACACCCACTGCGTGGTGAGCTTGGCGCCGAGGAGGTAGCCGGCGGTCGAGTGCTGGATGCCCTTGGGCTTGCCGGTCGAGCCCGAGGTGTAGAGCAGGTACAAGGGGTGCTCGGCGTCCACCCACTCCGGCTCGCAGGCCGGCGCTTGACCCTCGATGAAGTAATGCCACCAGCGGTCGCGCCCGGCGTCCATCGCGACCGGCTTGCCGGTGCGCTTGAGCACCACCACCTTCCTGACGCTGCGGCAGCCGCTGCTCAGCGCGTGGTCCACCGCGCTCTTCAGCTCCACTGGCTGTCCGCCCCGCCAGCCGCCGTCGGCGGTGATCACGAGCTTCGCTTCCGTGTCCTCGATGCGCTCCTTGAGCGCCCCGGTCGAGAAGCCGCCGAACACGACCGAGTGGATGGCGCCGATGCGGTTGCAGGCGTGCATGGCGACGACGGTCTCCGGCACCATCGGCATGTAGATGATGACCCGGTCGCCGCGCCTGATGCCCTCGGCCTTGAGCGCGTTGGCGAGCTTGCATACCTCGGTGTGCAGCTCGCGGTAGCTCAGGCGCCGTGTGTCCCCAGGCTCTCCCTCGAAGATGATCGCGGTCTTGTGGCCGCGCTCCTCGAGGTGCACGTCCAGGCAGTTCCAGGAGGCATTCAGCTCCCCGTCGCTGAACCAGCGGTAATTGGGGGCCTGACTCGCGTCGAGCTTCACCGTGAAGGGCTTGTGCCAGACGAGCTCCCGGGCGGCGAGATCCGACCAGAATCCGACGTGATCCGCCTGCGCGTGCTGGCGCAGCGTCCGTAAGTCCGCCGGCTTGATGCGCGCCCGCGCGCTAAAGTCGGGCGGCGGCGGGAAGCTGCGCTCCTCCAGGAGCACCGACTCGATGTTCTTGTTGGCCATGGCTGTCTCCGGGATGGCCCGCAGCGCGCGAGCGGAACTGTCAAAGGATAGCCGAATCGCGCGCCTCGGGGCTCAGCCGCGCAGCTGCGACAGCAGCCGCTGCATCATGGCGCGCGCCTGCCCCGGATAGCCGCCGCCGAAGAGATTCGCGTGGTTGAGCACGTGGTAGAGGTTGTACAGCTCGCAGCGGAGCGAGGCTCCCTCAGGCAGCGGCGCGGCCGCCTCGTACGCGCGGTAGAAGGCGGCGCCGAAGCCGCCGAAGAGGCGCGTCATGGCCAGGTCCGCCTCGCGGTCGCCATAGTAGACGGCGGGATCGAACAGCGCCGGCTCGCCCGTGGCGAGCGCCAGCCAGTTGCCCGCCCACAGATCCCCGTGAAGGAGCGAAGCCTGCGGGCGGTGTCCGGCGAGAAGTTGCGGCAAAGACTCGAGCAGCCGGTCGGCCCAGGGGTCGAGCTCGGCGTAGCCGTTGGCTGCGGCGAGCGCGAGCTGCGGCTTGAGGCGCCGCTCGCGGAAGAACTCGGTCCAGTCGTTGCACGGCGCGTTCGCCTGCGGCGTGCTGCCGATAGTGTTGTCGCGCGACCAGCCGAAGCTGGCCGCAGTGACCCGATGGAGTGCGGCGAGCTGTTCGCCGAGCCGGCGCTCGCACGCGCCGTCCGCTCGTGCAGCGGTGAGCCACTCGAGCGCGAGGAAAGCGCGCGCCGCGGCGTGGCCTGCGCCGAGCACGCGCGGCACGCGCACGGCGTTGGCGGCGGCGAGCTCGGCGAGACCCGCGGCTTCCGCCTCGAACGCCGCAAGGGCCGCGCGCGCGGCCACCTTCACAAACAGCGGCCCGGCGTCCGACAGCCAGCGGTAGCAGAGGTTGATGCTGCCGCCGGCGACGCGCCTCTCGGGCGAGTCCTGACAGGGCGAGCCGCTGATGGCCGCGATCTCGCGGGCGATGGCCGCAAACGCCTCCATGGGGCAAACGCCTCGATCGCGCTTCAGGAGAGCGGCAGCTGCGCGAGGCGCTGTCCCTGACGGCGCAGGAACGGCCCGAAACCGAGCTCGTCGTACAGCCCCGAGAGCGCCGGCATGTCGGGCGCACGGCGCATGAGGCCCTCGGGCCCGACGCCGAGCGGCAGGTCGCAGGCGATGTGCGTCAGACGCCGTGCGAGGTACACGGCCTCGCGATGTTGCTTGAGCCGCGCGCCGAGCGTGCCGGCTCCGCGCACCTTGAGGCGGGCCACGCGCGCGAGGTCGGCGTACAGCTCGTCGAGCGAGGCGAAGGCCTTCATGAGCGAAGCAGCGGTGCGATGCCCGATGCCCGGCACACCGGGAATGTTGTCGACGTCGTCGCCGGTGAGCGCGAGGTAATCGGCGAAGCGCTCCGGTCGCACGCCGAAGTGCCGCTCGATGTCGTGGTAGCCGAACTGCTCGCGCGCGCCGAAGTCCCAGAACAGATCGCCGTCGCGCAGCAGCTGCGCCAGGTCCTTGTCGCGCGTGATGAAGGCCGAGCGCACCCCGTGGGCGCGCATCAGGCAGCCGAGCGTGCCGATGATGTCGTCGGCCTCGTACTCGGGATCGACGAACATCGCAACTCCCAGGTGCCGGCACAAGTCGCGACAGCGCTCGAACTGCTGCGTGAGGTCGGCGGGCGCGGGCTCGCGATTGGCCTTGTAGGCCGGAAAAATGCGCGCCCGGTACGAGCCCGAGCGGCGCTGGTCGAAGGCGACCGCGATATAGCGCGGCCGCACCCGCTCGATCAGGTCGCCGAGAAAGCGCGCGAAGCCGAACACGGCATGCACGGGGTTGCCGTCCCGGTCACGCATGTCGGGCAGCAGGGAATGGTAGGCGCGGAAGACGTAGACCGAGGCGTCGACCAGGAAGATCAATTCAGGACAGCCAGCGCTGGATGCGGTCGTGCAGCGGGCTCGAGCGCGGGAAGTGCGCCAGCAGGTACTCCATCTGGTCCGCGAGCACGCGCCGGCCCTTGAGAAAGATGTATTCCGCGTAGGTCGGAGTGAAGGGCACGGCGATCAGCTGCATCTTCGCCT
>JASHTN010000443.1 GCA_030040525.1 Gammaproteobacteria bacterium
GCGGCCTTGGCTGACGACTTTGTTCTGCAATCGGCCGGTGGACCGGCCGCCCGCCACAAGGGGGGCGGCGCCGGTGCGGCGGGGCGCGAGCTGCAGAGGTTCATGCAGAAGTTTCTCCAGCGGGTCGACCGCGACGCCCGCCCTCTGCAGCTCAACTTCTTCAAGCGCGCCAAGCTCGCCAACTCCTTCAAGTGGCGGCTGCTGGAAAAGGGTATCGAGAAGGAGCTTGTCGAGGAGCTGACGGGGGCACTGGTGCTTCGTTTGACGGCAGGTCGGACGGCCGCGCCAGTCTCGGTCGATTCTGAAGTGCAACGGACGCGGCGGGCAGGCCGCGGCACTGTTCAGGCGCTGCTGTTGCAGGCGAGCGAGCACACGTCACGTGGTGCACACGCCGAGGCGGCCGGTTGTTACCGGGAGGCGCTGGCGCTCGACCCCCGTAACGCCCTCGCACACAACAACCTCGGAGTGGCTCTCTGCAACCTTGGCCGCTACGTCGAGGCCGCTGAGCAGTTTCGTCAGGCGGTCGGGATCAAGGAGAACTATGCCGACGCCCAATTCAACCTGGGGTCGTTGCTCCGATCGCAGGGTCGGTATGTCGAATCGGAGCAGCCGCTGCGGCGCGCGCTGAAGATCAAGCCGACCCACATCGAGGCGCAGATCAGCTTCGCCGCCACCCTGTTCAATCTCGGACGTGTCCGTGAATCCCGGGAGCTCCTGGAGAAGGTGCTCAGGACGGCTCCCCGTCACGTGGACGGGCTGCTCACCATGGGACAGCTCGCCGCGCGCGAGGGGCGCTTCGCGGAAGCGGAAGGCTGCTTCAACCGCGCCCTGCAAGTCGACCCGAAGGCGCCCCACGCCTGGGTGGGCCTCGCGGCATTGCGCAGGATGACCTCTGCCGATGCAGCATGGCTCCGGGGTGCAGAACAAAGCGCCGATAGCGGGCTGCAACCTATGATCGAGGCGAACGTCCGATATGCGATCGGGAAGTATTACGACGAGGTTGGAGACTTCGGACGGGCGTTCCGCAGTTACCAGCGCGCGAACGAGTTGGTGAAGACTGGCGCCGAGCCCTATGACAGGGATGCGCGGACACGATTCGTCGACGGTCTGATCCAGGCCTACCCGCGCGACACGCTGGCGCGGACGCAGCGTGGGGCCGCGGATTGCCCAGTGCCGGTCCTCGTGGTAGGCATGCCGCGCTCGGGCACCACGTTGGTCGCACAGATTATCCATTCGCATCCCGCCGCCAACGCCATCGGGGAGCTCGAGTTCTGGGGTGTCGCGGTTCGCAAGCATGAAACGAGCCTGCAGCGTGAGCCGCCGGGTGAGGCACTGCGCAGAAAGCTGGCGGCCAAGTACCTGCGGGTTCTCACCGAGCATGCGCCGGGGGCAGTGCGTATCGTCGACAAGTCC
Organism: Gammaproteobacteria bacterium; assembly: GCA_030040525.1. GTDB lineage: Bacteria > Pseudomonadota > Gammaproteobacteria > Steroidobacterales > Steroidobacteraceae > 13-2-20CM-66-19. The sequence continues at coordinate 1,414 of JASHTN010000443.1, forward strand.
CCGTTCAACTCTGACTACCTCGGGCCCATCCACGCGGTATTGCCGCAAGCTCGCGTCATCCACCTGCAGCGTGATCCCATCGATACGTGTCTGTCGTGCTACTTTCAAGATTTCCCGCCGGCGCTCAATTTCACGCTCGATCTCGCCGACCTCGCGCACTATTACCGTGAATACCGGCGCCTGGTGGACCACTGGCGCGCGACGCTGCCGCCGGGCGTGCTGCTGGATGTGCCCTATGAGGAGCTGATCGCCGACCAGCAGGGCTGGAGCCGCCGGATCGTTGAGTTTCTCGGGCTGCCGTGGGATGAGCGCTGCCTGAGCCCCCACACGGCCGACCGCGCCGTGTTGACCGCCAGCTACTGGCAGGTGCGGCAGAAGATCTATCAGAGCTCTGTGGGCCGCTGGCGCAACTACGAGAAGTTCATCGCTCCACTGCTCGCCTTGAGGGACCTGGACTGACCTGATCGCGCGGTCCGCTGGCGCGGCTAAAGCGCGGGCGTGACCCGCGGCAGCGATGGCTCCGGGCATAGTTTTCCGCTAACCCCGTCACAAATTCGCTGCGAGCTGCCTCGTCTGTGCCATCGCGCACGGCCCACTTCCCGAGAACCTCTTACAGTCGCTTACAGGAAAATCACTCTTCTCCTGGGAGATTGGCGTGAACTTGAGAAAGCGACTGGCCCGGGCACGCAGAAAGGCAAAGGCCAACCGGCTGAGACGGTGGCAGCAGGTCCCCGTCCATGCGAGCTGGGCGTAGATCCGACAGTGTTAGTGCCGATGCTGTCCGGTCACCCGGTACGACCGTGCGCCGTGTGATATCCGTCAACAGACTTCCCACAGCAATCGCCTGAGACAGTGTCCGCCCGCGGCGCGCGGCACAAATTGCACTCAGGCTTGTGGATTCGCCTCCGCGGGTGCCTCAGAACCGCTCTGCACGCGCGGGCCGGCGCACCCCTGCGCTATTCTTGGGTCGAAGCGCCGCAGGCCCTTGAACGGGCAGCGGTTTATCCCCACAGAGGGACCAGCCACGCCCGAGGCGGATTCCCATGCGAATGGACAAGCTCACCAGCCGGTTTCAGCAGGCGCTCGCCGATGCGCAGTCGCTCGCCGTCGGCCGTGACCACCAGCTTCTCGAGCCGGGGCACGTCATGCTCGCGCTGCTCGACAGCCCGGGCGGTACGGTGCGGCCGCTGCTGCTGAAAGCGGGCGCCGACGTCAACAAGCTGCGCGCGGGGCTCCTCGCGCAGCTCGACGGGCTGCCGAAGGTGGAGGGCGCGCCTGGGGAGATCCATGTCTCGAACGACCTCAGTCGCATTCTCAACGTCACCGACAAGCTGGCGCAGCAGCGTGGCGATCAGTTCATCCCGAGCGAGCTGTTCGTGCTGGCCGCCTTCGAGGACCGCACGCTGGCGCGCCTCTTCAAGGAGGCGGGCATGGTGCGCGGTGCGATCGACAAGGCGATTGACGAGGTGCGTGGCGGCGAGAAGGTGTCGGACCCCAACGCGGAAGAGGGCCGTCAGGCGCTCGAGAAGTACACCATCGATCTCACCGGGCGCGCGGCTTCCGGCAAGCTCGACCCTGTCATCGGCCGCGACGACGAGATTCGCCGCACCATCCAGGTGCTGCAGCGCCGGACCAAGAACAACCCGGTGCTGATCGGTGAGCCCGGCGTCGGCAAGACCGCGATCGTCGAGGGACTCGCCCAGCGCATCGTCAACGGCGAGGTGCCGGAGGGACTGAAGGACAAGCGCATCCTGGCGCTCGACATGGGCGCGCTGATTGCCGGCGCGAAATTCCGCGGCGAGTTCGAGGAGCGCCTCAAGAGCGTGCTCAACGACCTCGCCAAGCAGCAGGGGCAGATCATCCTCTTCATCGACGAGCTGCACACCATGGTCGGCGCCGGCAAGGCGGAAGGCGCGATGGACGCCGGCAACATGCTCAAGCCCGCACTGGCGCGCGGCGAGCTGCACTGCGTCGGCGCGACCACGCTCGATGAGTACCGCAGGTACATCGAGAAGGACGCAGCCCTCGAGCGGCGCTTCCAGAAGGTCCTGGTCGACGAGCCTTCGGTGGAAGACACGATCGCGATCCTGCGCGGGCTGAAAGAGCGCTACGAGGTGCACCACCAGGTCGAGATCACGGACCCGGCGATCGTCGCCGCCGCCACCCTCTCGCACCGCTACATCACCGACCGCCAGCTTCCCGACAAGGCCATCGACCTCATCGATGAGGCCGCCGCCCGCATCCGCATGGAGATCGATTCCAAGCCCGAGGCGCTCGACCGGCTCGACCGGCGCATCATCCAGCTGAAGATCGAGCAGGAGGCGCTGAAGAAGGAGAAGGACGAGGCCTCGCGCAGGCGCCTGGCGACCCTCGAAGGCACGCTGCAGGGCCTCGAGAAGGAATACGCCGACCTCGAGGAGGTCTGGAAGTCGGAGAAGGCGGCGCTGCAGGGCAGCGCCCAGATCCGCGAGGAGCTCGACCGTGCACGCGCGGAGCTCGACGCCGCGCGGCGTGCCGGCAACCTGGGGCGCATGGCGGAGCTTCAGTACGGCAAGATCCCCGAGCTCGAGAAGCGCCTCACTTCGGCCACCGTCGCCGAGGAGAAGGCGCCGACGCTGGTGCGTAACAAGGTCACCGAGGAGGAGATCGCGGAGGTGGTCTCCAAGTGGACCGGCATACCGGTGTCGAAGATGCTGCAGGGCGAGAAGGAGAAGCTGCTGCACATGGAGGATGCGCTGAAGAAGCGCGTCGTGGGCCAGGACGAGGCGGTGCGCATCGTCTCGGATGCCATCCGTCGCTCGCGCGCCGGGCTCGCCGATCCGCGCCGGCCGAACGGCTCATTCCTGTTTGTCGGTCCCACCGGCGTCGGCAAGACCGAGCTCTGCAAGGCGCTCGCCGAGTTCCTCTTCGACACCGAGGACGCTCTCATCCGCATCGACATGTCGGAGTTCATGGAGAAGCACTCGGTCGCGCGCCTGATCGGCGCCCCGCCCGGGTACGTCGGCTACGAGGAGGGCGGCTATCTCACCGAGGCGGTGCGCCGCCGCCCGTACTCGGTGATCCTGCTCGATGAGGTCGAGAAAGCGCATCCCGACGTCTTCAACGTGCTGCTGCAGGTGCTCGACGACGGCCGGCTCACCGACGGCCAGGGCCGCACCGTCGACTTCCGCAACACCGTCATCATCATGACCTCGAACCTCGGGTCCGAGGTCATCCAGGAGTATGCCGGTGAGAAGAACTACACGAAGATGAAGAGTGCGGTCATGGAGATCGTGCAGAAGAGCTTCCGGCCGGAGTTCATCAACCGCATCGACGACATCGTCGTGTTTCATCCGCTCGGCACGCAGCAGATCCGTGCGATCGTCGACATCCAGCTCATCTACCTGCGCAAACGCCTCGCCGAGCGCAACATGGATCTCACGCTCGATGATGCCGCACGCGATCTGCTCGGCGAGGCCGGCTTCGATCCGGTGTATGGTGCCCGGCCCTTGAAGCGCGCCATCCAGCAGCAGGTTGAGAACCCGCTCGCCGAACGCATCCTGAAGGGTGAGTTCGGGCCGGGGGACCGTATCCGCATCGGCGCACGCGAAGGCAAGCTCACGTTCTCGAAGGTGGAGGAGCGCCGGGCGGCGCGCGCCTGAAGACTGCACGCGCCTCGCAGCGGTCCGAGCCGCGCCCTTTCATACGTCCGTTATACTGAGCTCATGCCGTTCTACGAATACGAGTGTCAGGCCTGCAGATTCTACACCGAGGTCATGCAGAAGATCACGGACACGCCGCTCTCGAAGTGTCCGTCGTGCGGCAAACGCCGGCTGAAGAAGCTGGTGTCGGCGCCCGTGTTCCGCCTGAAGGGCGCGGGCTGGTACGAGACTGACTTCAAGTCGGAGAAGGAGAACCGGCGCAACCTCCTCGGTCCCGAGAAGGAAGAGGCGAAGGCCGAGGTCAAAGCCGAGGGTAAAGACAAGGTTGAAGCGAAGGAGACGCAGGGCGCCGAAGCGAAGGCGCCCGCTGCCACCGACAAGGCGTCTGCCCCGGCCAAGGAGCTTCCCAAGGACAAGGAGCGCGTCGCCCCCGCGGGGTCCGAAGCGGCAGGTCGCGCACCGGCGGCGCACCGGCCGGCCCGGTCGGCTGCCAGGCGCCCGAAAGCCGCAGCCGGGCGCAAGGCGCGCCGCTAGGGTCGGAGGCCATGCAAGCCAGCGCGCGGAAATGGCTATGGGGCCTGCGGCGCTACCTGGTGGCGGGAATCCTGGTGTGGCTGCCGATTCTCGCCACCATCTGGGTCGTGAGCTTCATGCTGCGGCTGATGGACAGCACCCTGCTGCTCCTGCCGGCGGGGCTGCGGCCGCAGGCGCTGGTCGGCTTCGCGCTGCCCGGCGCAGGTCTCGTGTTCGCGCTCATCGTGCTGCTTCTCACGGGGCTCCTCGTCACGAACCTCATCGGGCGACAGCTGATCGTCTGGGGCGAGGAGCTGCTCAATCGCATTCCGGTGGTGCGCAGCGTGTACGGCGGGGTGAAGAGCTTCACCGAGAGCGTCTTCTCGCAATCAAACTCCTTCCGCAAGGTCGTGATGGTCGAGTATCCGCGCGCCGGTGCCTGGAGCCTCGGGTTCCTGACCGCGGAGGATGTTCCCGAGGTGAGCGAGAAGCTGGGCGAGCCGCACTCGGCCGTGTACATCTCGGCGGCGCTCAACGCCACGGCGGGCTACCTCGTCATCGTGCCGCGCCGCCAGCTGGTGGAGCTCGACATGACGGTGGATGCGGCGATGAAGATGATCATCACCTGCGGGGTGGTCGTGCCGCCGCACCCCGCGCCTGAGCCGCAGGAGCTGGCAAAGCCCGCTGCCTGAGGGGCTGCACGTCTGCAGGCAGTCGCCCCTTGCGGAGGATCCAATCCCGTGAAAGCCATGCGGCTGCTCTCGCCCGGAAGCGCCCTTACCCTGAGCGAGACGGACTTGCCGGCGCCGGAGCGTCACGAGGTGCGTCTCGAGGTCGAGGCGTGTGGCGTATGCCGCACCGATCTGCACGTGCTCGACGGCGAGCTGCCGGGGATGGCCTGTCCGCTGACTCCCGGACACGAGATCGTCGGCACCGTGATCGCCGCAGGCGCCGCCGCGCGGCGCTTCCGCACCGGCGACCGCGTGGGCGTGCCATGGCTCGCGCTTACCTGCGGTGAGTGCCGCTTCTGCCGGGCCGGACTCGAGAACCTGTGCGTGCGGGCGCGCTTCACCGGCTATACGCGCGACGGCGGCTACGCCGAGGAGGCGCTGGCCGATGAGCGCTACTGCTTCGCACTGCCACGTGAGGCCGACGCGGCGCGTCTCGCGCCGCTCCTTTGTGCCGGCCTCATCGGCTATCGCGCCTACCGCGCAGCCGGCGGCGCCTCGTCCGAAAGCGGCAGCCTCGGACTCTACGGCTTTGGTGCGGCCGCGCACCTCCTGACGCAGGTCGCGCGCGACCAGGGGCGGCGGGTATTCGCCTTCACGCGCGCGGAGGATGACGCGGGCCAGGCATTCGCGCGCGAGCTCGGCGCCGTCTGGGCGGGCAGCTCCGCGGAGCTGCCGCCCGAGCCGCTCGATGCAGCGATTCTCTTCGCGCCCGTCGGGGCGCTGGTGCCGGCGGCGCTCGCCGCGGTGCGTCCGGGCGGGCGCGTCGTGTGCGCGGGCATTCACATGAGCGACGTGCCCGCCTTCCCGTATCGGCTCCTCTGGGGGGAGCGCTCGGTGTCCTCGGTCGCCAATCTCACCCGCCAGGACGGCGAGGAGTTTCTCGCGCTGGCATCCCGAATCAGGCTCGAGGCGACGGTGGAGCGCTTTGCGCTCACCGCTGCCAACGAGGCATTGGAGCGGCTGCGCTCGGGGACGCTGCGAGGGGCGGCGGTACTCGTTCCGGAGGGCAGCCGCCGGTAGGGGCTGCCCCAGGGTCAATGCGGC
>JASHTN010000444.1 GCA_030040525.1 Gammaproteobacteria bacterium
CGGCGTCGGCCGGCCGCTGCTGCCTTTCTGCGCACCGCTGTAGTAGGCGGTGCCCGCGATGTCGAGATGCGCCCATTTGAGTCCCTGGGTGAACTTGCCGAGAAAGATGGCCGCCGTGATGGCGCCGCCGTCGCGCCCGCCGACGTTGGCGAAGTCGGCGAAGTTGCTCTTGAGCTGCTCGGCGTACTCCTCGGTGAGCGGCAGCTGCCAGCAGCGGTCATCGGCGCGCACCCCGGCCTCGAGCAGCTGCCGCACCAGAGCCTGGTCGTTGCCCATGACGCCGGCGTGGTGATGGCCGAGGGCGATCACGCAGGCGCCGGTGAGCGTGGCGATGTCGACGACCGCGGCCGGATGGAAGCGTCGCGCGTAATGCAGCGCGTCGCTGAGGATCAGCCGGCCCTCGGCATCGGTGTTGAGGATCTCGACCGTCTGTCCCGAGGCGCTGGTGGCGATGTCGCCGGGCTTGACGGCGCGGCCCCCCGGCATGTTCTCGACCGCCGCGACCAGGCCGACCACGTGCAGCGGCAGGCGCAGCTGCGCGGCGAGCGTCAGCACGGCGATCACCGCAGCCGCGCCGCTCATGTCGAACTTCATCTCGTCCATGCCCGGCGGGACCTTGAGCGAGATGCCGCCACTGTCGAAGGTCACGCCCTTGCCGACCAGCACCACCGGCGCCTGCGCGGCGCGCGTGCCGCGGTACTCGAGCACGATGAAGCGCGGCGGCTGCGCGCTGCCCTGGGCGACGGCCAGCAGGCAGCCCATCTTCTCGCGGCGCATCGCCCGCTCGTCCAGCACCTTCACGTGCACCGCCGCCTGGCGTCGCCCGAGCGCGCGTGCCTGCTCGGCGAGGAAGGTCGGCGTGCAGACGTTGCCCGGCAGGTTGGCGAGGTCGCGCTGCACCTGGGTGGCGGCGGCGATCGCGGCGCCGTGCTTCAGGCCGCGGGCTGCGGCCTCGGCGCGGCGCACCGGGCCCGCGAGGATCTTCGCCAGCGCCGTGGCGGGCGGCTTCTTGCCGGTCTTGAGGTCGTTGATGCGATAGAGCGCGGCGTGCGCGAGCTCGGCGATGCCGCGGCCGAGGTAGTAGTCATCGAGCTCGCGCGCCGGCGGACGATCGAGCGCGACCGCGCAGCTGGCGATGCGCGTGCGGCCGAGGGCGGCGGCCGCAAGGCTCCAGGCCTTGCGCCACGCCTTGCGCGTGAACTGCTTGCGCGGTCCGAGCCCGACCAGCAGCACGCGTCCGGCCTTCAATCCCGGCAGGTCCGTCAGCAGCAGGGTGTCGGCGCTGCGCCCGGCGAAATCGCCGCGCGCGAGCAGCGCCCGGAGTCGCCCGCCGCACGCGGCATCGACGCCCCGCGCCTCAAGGCCGAGCTCGCCCTCCTCGAAGACCCCGACCACCAGGCAGTCCACCGGCAGTGTCGTCAGGCCCTTGGTCCAGACCGCGAATTCCATGTTGCCGTTTCCCCTTGCCGTTGAGGCGCGTGAGCGTCTGATTTACCTTAGTCCGCGGCTCTTGAGCGCCTCGCTCTTCGTGTTGATTCAGCGCCTGCGGTGCGGTGCGCGGGTGCGAGCGATGGCAAGTGTAACCCAAGAGCCCGCCGGGTTTCCGGGCGGGCTGAAGGCAAGCGGGGCGGTATTTGGGCACGATCCTCGGGCGTTATGTACTGCGCGAAGTCGTATTGGCCTGGCTCGTGGTGACCGGCGTGCTGCTGTTCATCCTGGTGGCCAACCAGGTGATCGGGGTGCTGGAGCGGGCGGCGGCGAACCAGTACCCGCAGAGCGTGGTGCTGGAGCTGATCGGCCTGGGGGCGCTGTCGAACATCGCGCTGCTGCTGCCCTTCGGGCTGCTGCTCGGGGTGGTGCTGGCGCTCGGACGGCTGTACCACGACAGCGAGGTGGCCGCGGCGCTCGCCTGCGGCGCCGGCCCGGGGAACATCTACGTGCCGGTGACGCTGCTCGCGCTGCTGCTGACTGCGGGCCTGGCGGGAATCACCCTCGGGCTGGCTCCGGATGCCATCACGCACGCGCTCGACCTGCGCAGCGCGGCGCTGCGCGCCGGGCAGTTTGCGCCGATCGCTCCAGGCAAGTTTCGCAGCTTCGGCGGCGGCAACGCGGTGGTTTATGCGCAGACGGTCGATCCGGACGGCACGCTCGACAACGTGTTCGTCGAGCGCAACAGCGGCCCGCTGGTCGAGGTCGCGGTCGCCGGACGCGCCCGCCACACGGTCACCCCCGACGGCATGACGCACGTCATCACGCTCTACGACGGCGAGCGGCTCGAGGGCATGCCCGGCAGCGCGCAGTTCCGCATCCTCAAGTTCGCCGAGCACATCGTCCCGGTGCAGGTGCCGGCGCTGGCCGACACCGCGCGGCGGCTCGACGGCCTGCCGTCCCGGGTGCTGCTCGGCTCGCACGACCCTGAGCGGCAGGCGGAGCTGCAATGGCGCATCGCCATGCCGGTGACCTGCCTGGTGCTGGCGCTGCTCGCGGTGCGGCTGGCGCGCCTCAAGCCCCGCCAGGGGCGCTACGCGCGCGTGTGGCTCGCGGTACTCGTCTACTTCCTGTACTCCAATCTGATCTCCGCGGGCAAAGTGTGGATCGCGCGGGGCACCATGCCGGCGGCGCTCGGGCTGTGGTGGACGCACGCGGCGATCGTGCTGCTGGTGCTGCTGATCGTTGCCGGTCCGGGCATCGCGCAGCGGCTGCGCCACCGGGAGCGCAGCGCATGAACCTGCTCGACCGCTACATCGTGCGCGCGATCCTGGCGGCCATCGTGCTGGTGATGGCGGTGCTGCTCGTGCCGGTCGCGCTGTTCGTATTCATCGACCAGCAGAGCGACATCGGCAGCGGACATTACACGGCGCTCGGCGCGCTGTGGTTCACGCTGCTCAACCTGCCGCAGTACGCCTACGAGATGCTGCCGATCACGGTGCTGATGGGCGCGCTGCTCGGGCTCGGCTCGCTGGCGCGCGGCAGCGAGCTCACGGTGATCCGCGCCAGCGGCATATCGGTCGCGCGCATCGCGGGCACGACGCTCATGGCGGGACTGCTGATGGTCGCCGCTGCGATCACCCTCGGGGAGTTTCTCGGCCCGCCGCTGCAGCAGGCGGCGCGCGAGCAGAAGGCGTTCAGCAGGCTCAACAACGTCAGCTTCGGCACCGGCAGCGGTGCCTGGGTGCGCGACGGCGAGCTGATCCTCAACGTCGCGGGCCAGTCGGGTGAGCGGCAGTTCGGCAGCATGCTGATCTTCCAGCTCTCGCCGCAGCACCGCCTGGTCGCGCTCGGCCACGCGCGCCGCGCCACCGCCGGGGCCAATCACCAGTGGCTGCTCACCGACTACACCGAGTCGCGCTTCGACGACGACACGGTGACGACCTCGCCCCCGGGCCAGCGGGTGCTCACCTCGAACCTCAGCGCCGGATTTCTCGGGCTCGCGGTGCAGGATCCGGACCAGCTGACGACCGCCGCGCTCTGGCGGCTGATCCGCTATTTCCAGGCCAATGCGCTCGATACGCGCGAGTACGTGTTCGCCTTCTGGTCGCGCATCGCGCGCGCCGTGGCGATCGCATTCTGTGCGCTGCTGGCAGTGCCGTTCGTGTTCGGCGCGCTGCGCTCGGCGGGCGCGGGCACCCGCATGTTGATGGGCTTGCTGCTCGGCCTGGGCTTCTTCCTGCTGCAGCGGCTGATCGAGAGCGGCACCGTCGTGTTCAACCTGAACCCGGTGCTGCTCGCCTGGCTGCCGACGACGCTGCTCGCCGTCGTGACGCTGGGACTCCTGGCGCGAACGCGTTAGGCCGCCTGCCTCAGGGCGGCAGGCCGCGCTCGAACTGCGGCAGGCCGTCGCTGATCGACACCCAGGGGAGCTTGTCGCCGACCCACAGGTGCATCTGCGGCACGAGCGCGCCCGGATCATCGAGGGAGGCGAGCGTCACGTCGATCTCGGCGGCGCGGCGCTCGTGGCGGTAGGTGAGCGAGGTGCCGCACTCCGGGCAGAAGCCGCGCAGCACCGGCGGCGAGGAACGATACTCGGCGATGCGGCCGCGGCTCAGGCTGAAGGCGCTGCGCGCGAACGTGCCCCAGGGCACTGCGGGCGCCCCCGCCGCGCGCCGGCAGCTCGTGCAGTGACACCAGCAGAGGTTGGTGCCGGCGCCGCTGAGCTCATAGCGCAGCGCACCGCACATGCAACCGCCGGTGTAGCGCACTTCACTCATGACGGAACCTTAACATTCGTTGCCTCTTGCGGCCATTTAAGTGAACATCGCGCACCCCGTTTTCTGCGCGAGGGCTGGCAATGACGCGGTTTGTCTCCAGGGCGCTGCTCGTGGCGGTATGGCTGCTCGCCTGCGCTGCGGCGCCGGGCGCCGATCTGACGGTGCACGTCGATGCGCGCGACGTGCAGCGCAAGCATGTCCACACCGACCTGAGCCTCGCGGTCACCGGCGGGCCGCTGACGCTGGTGTTCCCGAAGTGGATTCCCGGCGAGCACGCCCCGAGCGGGCCGCTCGATGCCATCATCGGGCTGACGATCAAGGCGCGCGGCGAGACGCTCGCGTGGCGGCGCGATCCGCTCGATATGTATGCCCTCGGCGTGACGGTGCCCGCGGGCGCGACCCGGCTCGATATCTCGATGGATTCGGGCCTGGCGACCGAGGGCGGTGAGGGCGGTGTGTTCAGCGGCGGGCCGACCAGCAGCGAGCGGCTGGCGGTGCTGCCGTGGAACGAGTTCGTGATGCTGCCCAAGGGGCGTGCGGCCGGTGATATCTCGACGGCCGCCTCGGTCGAGGTGCCGCAGGGCTGGCAGGTGGCGTGCGCGCTGGCGCATCACCCGCTCGCCGGCGGCGGCGTCGGCTTCGAGGAGGCGAGTCTCGAGCGTCTCATCGACTCCCCGGTGCAGATGGGCGAGTTCCTCGAGCCCGTGGAGCTCGCCGGCTCCGCGCCGTATCCGCAGCTGCGGCACAGCATCTCGATCGCCGCCGACAGCGCCGCGGCGCTGGTGCTGCCGCAGAACTTCGCGGCGGACTACAGCCGCCTGGTGGCGCAGGCCGGCGTGCTGTTCGGCACGCGCATGTACCGGCACTACACCTGGCTGCTGACGCTCTCCGATCACGTCGCGCATTTCGGGCTCGAGCACCACGAATCGAGCGATGACCGCACCTACGAGAACACCTTGGCCGACGCCGCGCGGCGCGCGGATCTGGCGGAGCTCCTCGCCCACGAGTACGTGCACAGCTGGAACGGCAAGTACCGGCGCCCGGCGGGGCTGCTGAGCCCCGACTACCAGAAGCCCATGGACGACTCACTGCTGTGGGTGTACGAGGGGCTGACGCAGTTCTGGGGCACGGTGCTGCCGGTGCGCGCCGGGCTCGAGACGCCCGAGCAGTACCGCGAGATGCTCGCCGCCGTGGCGGGCACCTTCGACGTCGAGCCGGGAGACCGTTGGCGGCCGCTTGCCGACACGGCGGTCGAGGCACCGGTGCTCTACAGCGCCCCGGAGGCCTGGGAATCGAGCCGGCGCAGCGTCGACTTCTACGAGGCCTCGGAGCTGCTGTGGCTCAACGTCGATGCGGAGCTGCGCGCGCGCAGCGGCGGGCGCGCCTCGCTCGACGATTTCATGCGGCGCTTCTACGCCGGCGCGGGCGGGGAGCCCGCGCTCAAGCCGTACGTGGAGTCGGACGTCTACGCGACGCTCGCGACGATCGCGCCGGGGGACTGGCGCGCGCTCATCCGGCGCCACCTCGACAGCCTCGGGCCGGGCGCGCTGCTCGCGGGACTCGAGAGCTCGGGCTGGAAGCTCGAGTACTCGGCGGTGAAGAACTCCTACATCGACACTCTCGAGAAGGCCGGCAAGACCGTCGATGAGCGCTGGTCGGTCGGGCTGCTGCTCGACGACAAGGGCCAGATCACCGACACCGAGGAGGGCGGCCCGGCGGCGCGTGCCGGCGCCGGCCCCGGCATGCAGCTGATCGCGGTCAACGGCCGCCAGTACAGCGCCGAGGTGCTGGACGCGGCCATTGCGGCAGCGCACCAGACGCACGCGCCGGTCGAGCTGCTGGTGAAGAGCGCCGATTACTACCGCACGCTCAGTGTCGATTACTTCGACGGGCCGCGCTTCCCGCACCTGGTGCGCATCGCCGGGCGCCCCGATACGCTGACTCAGGTGCTGCAGCCGCGCAGCGACTGACACGCGCGCGCCCCGGTTGGTAAGCCCGGACGGGAGGCATAGACTTGGCGCGTTCGAAACCAACAAGGGGGAGACGTCATGAGAACTCTACTGGCGGCGTTGCTGCTGGTGCCGGCGGCGGCCATGGCTGGCGACAGTGCGTTCGACGGAACCTGGAAGACCAACTTCGATTCCTTAAAGGTGACCGGCAAGCCGGACGTGTATCTGCTCGCCAACGGCGAATACACCTGCTCGAGCTGTGACCCGGAGCTCAAGGTCATGGCGGACGGCCAGTTCCACAAGGTCGACGGTCACGCGTACTACGACTCGGCGATGGTGAAAGTCCTCAGCCCCACTTCGGAGGAGATCGTGCTCAAGCACGGCGACAAGGAGTTCGCGCGAATCAATGAGTCGGTGTCCGCCGACGGCAAGACCCTCACGAGCCACTTCGTCAACCACCAGGGTGCGAAGGTCGTCAGCGGGCAGGTGGTCGAGACGCGCCTGGCCGACGGGCCGGCGGGCTCGCACGCAGTCTCCGGATCGTGGCAACAGGGCCGGGTCAAGGGCGATGAGCTGATGCGAACCGTGCAGTACCAGATGACGCCCGAGAGCTTCAGCATGCACTGGAACGGCCTGAGCTACGAGGCGAGATTCGACGGCAAGGAGTACCCGATTGTGGGCGATCCGGGCCACACCCGCGTGTCGCTGAAGAGAATCGACGCGAGCACGGTCGAGGAAACCGATCACCGCCAGGGCAAGGTGGTCGACGAGATCCGTCTGGCCGTCGCCTCGGACGGCAGGACGATCCAGGCGCAGGACAAGGACCTGGCGCACGGACAGACGGTGACTTACACGCTCGACAAGCAGTAGCGAGCCGAGCCCGCCCCGGGCACCTGCAGCCACAGGGGCCCGGGGCGTCGCTCGCGCGGGGTGCGGGCTATTTGCCCGGCGCAGTCGCGGCGCCCGCGTGGGGCGCTGCGCTGCCGCGTGCCTGGGGCGAGGCTTTCTTCTTCGGCTGCGGCGGTGGCTTCAGCAGCTCATCGAGCGTGCGGAAGATCTGTGAATAGCGGTACTCGGGAATCTCGAACTCCCAGCCGCCGAGGCGCGCGTTGAGCTGCTGCGCCTCGCTCGCGCTCGCCTTGTCGCTCGAGGTCGCGGTGAAGGCGACCAGCATGCGGCTGCCGTCCTTGCGTCCCGCGGCATCGATGGTCAGCCCGTCGAAGGTCTGCAGCGTCGCGTGCGCGACCTTGGCATCGGCGGGTGCCGCGCCCTTCTGCACGTCCTCCAGCGTCAGCTGGCTCAGCGAGGCGGCGATCGGGTCCGCGGCGGAGGCCGCCGTCAGCTCGCGGCCGCGGGGTATGGGGCTGACGGTGAAGTCGGTCTGCTCCTTCCCGGCGCGCGTGGCGTTGAAGCCCGCGCCACTCACCGGCCGCTCCTCGATGGCACGCACGCGATCGGCGGCCACATCGATCAGCGTGGTGTCGAGCCAGGACTTCGGGTCCGCCTCGACGGTCAGCGTCGGTGCGGCGAGCAGGCTTTGCTCGGCGCCCGCGACCCGCACGTAGCCGGACTTGGCGTCCGAAGGCCGGCCGACGATGAGCGCGTAGGTCTTCGCCGGAGTGACCACATCGACCTGCGTGCCGGTGGCCTTGGCCGAATTCACATCCTCGACTCCCAGCCGCGGGTAATTGGCCGGCAGCCGGGTCTTCTCCTCGACGACGTTGAGCGACCCCAGGTCGAGCAGGAGCTTGCGCACCTTGCTGAAGTCGGCGGGCCAGGCGCGCTCGGCCACCAGCCAGCGGTTGCCCTGGCGCTCGATGGTGGCGTGCGTGCCGTCCCCCTTCTTGACCTCGACGCGGGTCACCGAGTTGAGCGCCGCCTCGAGCCCCGACAGCACCAGGTCACCCGCCTGCGTACTGCGCTCGAGGTGACGCTGCGAGGCCACCCAGATGGCGAACACGATGAGCACCACCGCCGCGAGCAGCAGCGCCGCCACGCGCCGCGGACTCACGGGCGCACCCGGCGCCGCTCGCGGCGCCACGCGGCCGCCCCGAGGGCAAGCAGCGCGAACAGCGCCGGCATCACGATGATGTTGAGGATCTTGAGCGTGTTGCCCAGGCGGTGGATCTCGGCGTCGAGCCCGGCGCGCACCGCGCGCAGCTCCTTGCGGATCTCGAGCTTCTCCCGCTCGAAGTGCTCGATCTCCTGCTCCTGCGCCGGCGTGATGACGAGCGTGGAGGAATCGGCGCCCTTGGCCGATTGCAGCTGCGTCAGCTTCTGCTCGGTGGCCTGCAGCTGCCGCTCGAGCTCCTGCTCCTTGTCGCGGAAGCGGTCCTCGGCGATGCGCTGCAGCCGCACGACGCGCTCGAAGGGCCGCGCGTAGCTGGCGCGGCCGCGCACGCTGATCAGGTCCGCGCTGCCGGCGAGATTGTCGAGCGCGTTGAGCACCAGGTCGCCGTTGCTGGCCCAGGCCTGCGTGAGGTGCTGGCCGAACAGGCTCTGTTCGTGCACCCAGAGGTAATCGGACAGCAAGTCGGTGTCGGCGAATACCACGAGGTTCAGGGGCTTGGCGGAGGTCTTGAGGTCGATCTGTCCGGGCGGCAGGGCGACTCCGGCCGGCGGCCCGGCCGGGAACGCGGTGGCGACCTCACCGCTGACACGGGCGGCGAGCGTGTAGCGCACCCCCGTCGGCTTGAAGCCCTCGCGCAGCGTCGAGGGATCAAACAGCATGCGGAAGCGCTCGACCGGCAGCAGCTCCGAGTCGGTGCTCGACTCGAGCAGCGGCTCGAACCTGACGTGCGCGCCCTTGACGGGCTCGAGGTGACCGGCGGTGGCGACGTTCACTACCGAGAGTCCCGCGGTGATCACGTCGTCGGGGGCGAAGCTGCCCTTGTCGAGGCCGAGAATGCCGAGGTGCTCGACCGGCGCTTCACCCTGGCGCAGCGTGACGGAGAGCGCGTGGTCGCGGTCGGCCACCACCTGGGTGGGATCGAACTGCACGCCCCAGGCGGTGAGCAGCTTCGGCAGGCTCGAGGACTTGTCGGCCCCCATCGAGGCCATCGGGTTCTGCGGGTCGGTGCCCGACTGGTCGGCCTCGGCGATCGGGTCGACGAACACCACGATGTGCCCGCCGCGCAGCGCGTACTGGTCGATGGCGAACTGGGTCGCCGGCGACAGGTTCTTCGGGTGCACCAGCACCAGCACGTTCACGTCCGGGTCGATCTTCGCCGCCGTGGGTGCGAGCGGCCTGAGGTCGAACAGCTGCTCCGCCTGGCTGTAGATCACCCACGGCTGGCGCATCTGGCCGGTCTGCGGATCGAAGCCCGGGCCCATCGGCAGGCTCGACAGCCAGGCGATCACCGGCTTCTTCGGGTTGGCGAGCTGGTAGATCAGCTTGACGACGTCGTACTCGAGGAACTGCTCCTTGTTGGGGTCGAAGAACTCGATGGACGCGTGGCCGTCGGTGGAGTTGGTGCCGGCGAGGCCGAGATACAGCTTGGTGCCGGAGGGGCCCAGCGGCGTGCCCTCGACGCCGAGCGCGTCGGCGCGATCCTCGTCCTCGGAGAAGGGCTGCGGATCGATGACGTGCAGCAGCACCTTGCCGTTGGAGCGTGCCGCCAGCTCCTCGAGGAGCTCGCGCACCCGGACGCCGTAGGACTTCAGCTGCGGCAGCTGGTTGGCGGTCTTCTCCGAGAAGAAGAAATACAGGTTGATCGGCTCCTTGATGCTCTTGAGTATCCGGTCGGTGCCGGGGGCGGTGGTGTAGAGACGGTTCTGGGTGAGATCGAGCCGCCAGCCGCGCAGCGCGTAGTTGGCGAGCACGGTGACGGCGATGAACAGCAGCCCGAGGGCCAGCAGCAGCGCACCCCCCGAGATCGAGCGTTTGGTGATGGTCAAGCGTCGCTCCCGCTAATCCGCTTTGCGCAGGTCGAGGGCGACCACGGTGGCGTAGAGGAAAAAGGCGATCAGCATCGCGAAATACAGCAGGTCGCGCAGGTCGATCACGCCCTTCTGGATCGACTCGAAGTGCGTCAGCAGCGACAGCGAGGCGATCGCGTCGAGCAGCGGCTGCGGCGCCCAGGCGCGGAACGCATCGAGCACCAGCGGGAAGCCGGCCAGCAGGAATGCGAAGCTCGCCACCACCCCGAGGATGAACGCCACCACCGGGTTGCGGGTCAGCGCCGACATGCACGAGCCGATCGCGAGGAAGCCGCCGGCGAGCATGAGACTGCCGAGGTAGGCGGCGAGGATCGCGCCGTTATCGGGCCGGCCGAGGTAATTGACGGTGATCCACAGCGGGAAGGTGAGCGCCAGCGCCAGCGCCGTGAAGATCCACGCCGCGAAGAACTTGCCGAGCACCGCCTCGAGCAGCGTCACCGGCTGCGTCATCAGCAGCTCGATGCTGCCGGACTTACGCTCCTCGGCCCACAGCTTCATCGACACCGCCGGGATCAGGAACAGGTACAGCCAGGGATGGAACGTGAAGAAGGGGTCGAGATCCGCCTGGCCGCGCTCGTAGAAGCCGCCGAGGTAGAAGGTGAAGGCGTTCGCCAGCACCAGGAAGATCAGGATGAAGATATAGGCGAGCGGCGTTGCGAAATAACTTGCAAGCTCGCGGCGCAGGATGATGCCCACGTTGTGCATGTGAACTTCGCGCTCAGGCGGTGATGGTGCGGAACACTTCGTCGAGCCGCCCCGACTCGAGGTGCAGCTCCTGGAGCTTGAGCCCCTGCCGCGCGGCGAGCTCCGCCACCGCCGGCAGGATGTTCGCACCGGCGCGCGGCAGCGCCGTGAGGCGTGCATCGCGCTCGCTCACCTCGACTGCGGCGACCACAGGCAGCGCCGCCACCGCGCCGCGCGCGGCGGCGAGCGAAGCGGGGGCGGCGAACTGCATCGACACGGCGTTATGGTAGCGCGAGCGCGCCGCCAGCCCCGCCGGGGTATCGTCGGCGACGATGCGGCCGCGGGCGATGATCGCCGCGCGCGTGCACACCGCGTCGACCTCCTCGAGGATGTGCGTCGAGATCACGATGATCTTGTCCCGCGCCATGTCGTTGATGAGCGTACGCACCTCGTGCTTCTGGTTGGGATCGAGCCCGTCGGTGGGCTCGTCGAGGATCAGCACCGGCGGATCGTGGATGATGGCCTGCGCGAGCCCCACGCGCCGCCGGAAGCCCTTCGACAGCGTCTCGATCGTCTGATTCAGGACCGGACCGAGCTCCAGGTGCTCGATCACGTGCCTGAGGCGCGCCGCGCGGCGCTCGCCGCTGAGGGCGCGCAGGTCGGCGATGAAGGCGAGAAATCCCCGCACCGTCATCTCGCCGTAGCTCGGGGCGCCTTCGGGCAGGTAGCCGAGGCTCGCCTTGGCGAGCAGCGGCGCGGTCTCGACGTCGTGGCCGCAGATGCTGGCGCGGCCCGAGGTCGGCGTGACGAACCCGGCCAGCATCCGCATGGTCGTGGTCTTGCCCGCGCCGTTCGGTCCGAGGAACCCGAGCACCTCGCCCGGTCCCACCTGGAAGGTCACGTCATCGACCGCGGTCAGCGACTCATATTTCTTGGTGAGATGTTCGGTCTTGATCATCGCGGTGTGCGTTCTAGAGAGGCGCTGTGTGGCAAAAGTTCCACGGCTGTTTTGCGGCGGGCGATTGTGACCTTGAGGCGGCCGGAAATTCAATGGCCAGGAAGCGATGCGTCCATGAGCTTCAATCTTAGCTAAATGTCAGCCGAAACGGTGCCGCAGGCGCCAGTAGAGGATGCAGAGCGCGCCGCCGGCAAGTCCGCCGAGGTGCGCAAAGTGCGCCACACCCGGCTCGATGCCCCTGACGCCGAAGAACAGCTCGAGCAGGCCGTAGAGGGTTACGAACAGCCACGCCGGCATCGGGATCGGTGGAATCAACAGCATGATGCGCTGCCTGGGGAAATACCAGGCGAAGGCGAGCAGCACGCCGAAGATGCCGCCCGAGGCGCCGATCACCTCCTCGTTGACGCTCGAGCCGTATTGCACCGCGAGCTGCGTGAGCGCGGCGGTCAGCACGCACACCAGGTAGAACAGCAGGAAGCGTCGCGCGCCCCAGTAGGCCTCGAGTGCACGGCCGAACATGAACAGCGCGAACATGTTGAGCAGGATGTGGGCGACGTTGTGCGGGTCGTGCAGGAAGGCGTAACTGATCACCTGCCACGGCCTGAACAGCGGCGTGGCGAGCGGCCACAGCGCGAACAGGCGCAGCAGGGGCTCGGGCGCGGCCAGCTCCAGCAGCCACACCAGGACGTTGACGACGATCAGCGCCCGCACCGCGGGGGGCATCAGGGTGGACATCGGGCAATTCTACCGGGACAGCGGGCGGGGCAGCGGCCGATGCGCGCGGCCACCCGGCGCAGGTCCGGCCGGGGCGCTGCGCTATCATCTGCCCGGTGAGCGCGGCCTTCATCTGCGACGCGGTGCGCACCCCG
>JASHTN010000445.1 GCA_030040525.1 Gammaproteobacteria bacterium
CGTAGGGCGTGTTGCGATCGAGCGTCGAGAGCTTCAGGCGAATCAGATACAGCGGGATGTTCAGCGCCCCCTCGATGGCGAGCGTCTGGTGCTCGCTCGGCAGCCGCACGTCGAGCCAGCGGCCGCCGCGCTTGACGATGTCGCCGGCCTGCTCGCGCGTCACCCACTGCAGCAGCGGCTCGTTCATCAGCTCGCGAAAGTCCTGCTTGTTGAGGCGCATCAGCACCCCGTCGGTGAGCATGGTGACGGTGGCGTTGCGCTTGGCCTCGGCGATCAGCGCCTCCTCGCCGAAGGTGTCGCCGACGCCGAGCTCGGCGAGCTTGATGCCCTCCTGCTTCAACGGCGTCTCGCGCGACACCACGCACTTGCCGCTCACGATGATGTAGAAGTAGTCGCCTTCGCCGCCCTGCTTGATGACCACCTCGCCGGCGCGGCATGGCGTGCGCTGCAGGCGCTGGAAGATCGCCTGGATGTTGGCCGGTGGAATGCGGTGGAATGCCTTGGTCTGCAGCAGCGTGGTCATCCAGTCGTCGGAGCCGGCGTTCTGCAGCTCGGCCTGCAGCTCTCCGACTTCGTAGCTGCCGGTCTGATCCCAGGTGATCATGACGTCCAGCAGGTCGCTGTCGATCATCAGGTAGCTGACGTTGCCCACGGCGCGCGCGCTGACGGGCCGCGGCAGCTGCGGGTAGATGGGATTCTTCGCCTCGGGCGAGCCAGCGCGGATCACGGCCACGGCGCGCCCGTTCTCGCCGATCTCGAGCGCACCGCTCACGAGCCAGAAGGTGCGCTTGGCGGTGTCGCCGGCGTCGAACAGCAGCCGCCCTGCGGGCAGCTTGCGCACCGTGATTTTCTTGGCCAGCGCCGCCAGGTTCTCGCGCTTCATGCCGTCGAGCGGCGCAAAGGTCCTGAGCTGTTGCCAACTGGGTTCGCCGTCTTCGGTCATTGCCCCCTCAGGCCGCACGCCAGGACTCGAGTTCTCGCGCTCCCGGACCTAGCGGGCGCGCGGCGCGTCGGATGGTAGCACAGGGGCACGCCCGGTCAGCGTGACGCACCGAGCAGCGGCCAGCCTGCGTCGGCTGCGAAGCGCTCGCCGTAGCGCGCCGCGAGCTCTGTGAGACGCGTCACGATCGCCGCCGCACCGCGGGCGCGCGCGTAGGCGAGCGGTCCGCCGCGGAAGGGTGCGAAGCCGGTGCCGAACACCACCGCTGCATCGACGAGGTCCGCGTCCTCCACGATGTGCTCGCGCAGGCAGGCGACGCACTCGTTGACCAGCGCGAGGACGAGCCGGTCGGTGAGATCCGCCGGAGCGGGCGGCCAGGGTCCGGGCGGCTTGACCGCCTTGCCGTCCTGCCAGAGGTAGAAGCCCCGACCGCTCTTCCTGCCGAGCTGTCCCGCGGCGAGCAGCTCCGCGAGCCGCGGCAGCTGCGGCGCCGGGCGCTTCAGCCCCTGCGCAATGATCTCCCCGACGTGCGCCGCGACATCGAGCCCGACCACGTCCGCGAGCTCGATGGGGCCCATCGGCATGCCGAACGCGACGGCGGCGGCATCGATCACGGGCAGCGGCACTCCCTCCTGGGCGAGGTACATCGCCTCGTTCAGGTAGGGCAGCAGCACGCGGTTCACCATGAACCCCGGCGCACTGCGGCACGGCACCGGCAGCTTGTCGAGGCGGCGCGCGAGGGCGCCGGCGGCCTGCACGGCCGCCGGCGCGGTATGCGCGGAGTGCACCACCTCGACGAGCGGCATCTGCGCCACTGGATTGAAGAAGTGCAATCCCACCAGGCGTTCGGGGCGCGCGAGCTTCGCGGCGAGCGGCTCCAGCATGATGCTCGAGGTGTTGGTGGCGAGCAGCGCCGCGGAGCGCATGCGTGGCTCGAGCTCGGCGTACAGGGCCTGCTTCGCCTCGAGGTTCTCGAAGATGGCTTCGATGACGACGTCGGCGTCCCGCACACCGTCTCCTGCCACGTCCGCGCGCAGCCGCCCCGCCGCGGCGGCGCTCTTGGCCGGATCGCGCAGGCGCTTTGCGAACAGCTCCTGGGCGCGCTTCAGCGCCGGCTCGATGTACTGCAGGGCGCGGTCCTGGAGCGTCACCGTGCAGCCGCGCAGCGCCGCCCAGGCGGCGATGTCCCCGCCCATGACGCCGGCACCCACGACGTGCACGTGGCGCACCTCGGCGCCGCCCTTGCCGCCGGAGCCCTTCAGGCGGTCCTGGAGGAGAAATACCCGCACCAGGTTGCGCGAGGTGTCCGTGAGGAACAGCCGCGCGATCGAGCGCGCTTCGGCCTCGTAGGCCGCGCGGCCGTGTGCGCCGTAGCGGCTCCAGAGGTCGATGATGGCGTAGGGGGCGGGGTAATGGGCCCGGGGCGCGCGCCGCGCCACCTGCTTGAGCAGCGCGCGGCGCACGAACGGGCGCAGCGGAGCCGCGCTCAGCAGCCGCTCGCCGAGCGGCGCACGGTGCGGCTGCGGTGCCTCGAGGGCGAGCGCCCGGGCGGCCGCGCGCAGCTCACTCTCGGGGACCAGCCGGTCAACCAACCCCGCGCGGCGGGCGTCGGCCGCGCGCAGCGGCTTGCCGGTGAGCATCAGCTGCATGGCGGCGCGTACCCCGGCCAGCTGCACGCTGCGCACCGTGCCGCCGAAGCCGGGATGGATGCCGAGCTGCACTTCCGGCAGCCCAAGCGAGAGCCGCTCGTCGCCGACTGCGACACGGTAGCGGCAGGCGAGTGCGAGCTCGAGCCCGCCGCCGAGGGCGAAGCCATGAATGGCCGCGACGCTCGGGCAGGGGAGTGCGGCCAGACGGTCGAGCACCTGCTGGCCGCGGCGGATGAGCGCGTAGGCGGCGTCGGTGTCCGTGAGGGCGGTGAACTCGCGGATGTCGGCTCCGGCAATGAAGCCGCTTTTCTTGGTCGAGAGCACTACGAGCGCGCGCGGCAGCTGCCGCTCGAGCGCTGCGAGCACGCCGTCGAGCTCGATCAGCACGCTGCTCGAGAGCACGTTTGCGGATGTGGCGGGCTTGTCGAGCGACAGCCACGCGACCCCGTCGGCGTCGCGCTCGAGGGTCCAGCAGGCGGGGGCGTCGCTGCTCATGCCTGGAAGTCGCACACCAGCGGCCGGTGATCCGAGAAGCGCACGTCCGGCACACGGAAGTCGGTGACCTTGATGCCCTCGCTGACCAGGATGAAGTCGAGCTCGATGCGCGGCACGCGCGTCGGAAAGGAAGGCAGGCCCGCGGTGTTCGCGCTGCGCAGACCCGCCGCGCGCATGAACAGGTAGATCTCGTGCGTGCCCCAGAAAGTGTTGAAATCCCCGGCGACGATCACCGGCTTGGCGGACTGCACCACCAGGTCGTGCAGCGAGCGCAGCTGGTACTGCCGCTGGCGGAACTTCAGCGACAGATGCACCAGGAACACGCACACCTCCTGCAGCTCGAGCTCGATGATCAGGCGCTTGATGCCGATATCGAAGTAGTGGAAGCGCTCGCCCTGCACGGTCGGGGCCGAGAGGAAGGCGTTGCCCTGCTTGCGCACGATCGGCATCAGATTGTTCAGCGACCCGGCGCCGTATTTGCTCTGGAACGTCGAGTAATGGCCGAGCCGGCTGGCGATGTATTCCGCCTGGTTCAGCATGCCGGTGCGTATCGAGCCGGTGTCGACTTCCACCAGCCCGACGACGTCCGGGTGCTCGGCGCGGATGAAATCCGTGATGCCGGCGAGCACGCGGCGGTTGCTGCGCAGGTAGCCCGCCCCCGGCACCGGCAGATGAAACGCCGGACCGGTTCCGGTCGCGTAGCGGATGTTGTAGATGAGCAGACGCACGTAACGCGAGCTTTGCGGGCTAAAGCGACCGTCGAGGCCTCGAGCTGGATTACAGCGGAAAGAGTCATTGTAGCCGCTCCGCACCCCATCCGCGGCGCGCCGCACGGCCGCCCTTGCGCTCCGGCGGGCTTGTGCGAGACTGCCGGGCGGTGCAAGGGGGTCTTGCGGGGGCCTTCCGATGTCGCAGGCAAACCCGGTCCGTCTCTTCGTCACGCACGCCTGGGAAACCACCGACGACTATCTGCGTGTCTTCGAGTATCTCGAGAGCGCGCGCAATTTCTTCTATCGCAACTTCAGCACTCCGGACAAGCCGCCGGCGGGCG
>JASHTN010000446.1 GCA_030040525.1 Gammaproteobacteria bacterium
AGCAGCGCGTTGAAGGAGTGCGTCGAGAGCATGTGCACCTCGTCGACGAGGTACACCTTGTAGCGGCCGCGCGCCGGCGTGTACTGCACGTTGTCGAGCAGCTCGCGGGTGTCGTCCACCTTGGTGCGCGAGGCGGCATCGACCTCGATGAGATCGACGAAGCGCCCCGCATCGATGTCGCGGCAGCTCGCGCAGGCGCCGCAGGGCTCGGCGGTGACACCGGTCTCGCAGTTGAGGCACTTGGCGAGAATGCGCGCGATGGTGGTCTTGCCGACCCCGCGCGTGCCCGTGAACAGGAACGCGTGATGCACCCGCCCGGACTTGAGCGCATTCACCAGCGCACGCCGCACGTGCTCCTGCCCGACGAGCTCGGAGAAGGTCTTGGGTCGCCATTTGCGCGCCAGCGCGGTATAGCTCATGCAATCGTCCCGACGGGAATGGAGGTGGCCCGCACCAGCTTAGCCTCCGGCACCCGACATCGCCGCTGCCGCTGCTGCCTTCCGGCCCTGACGGGGTTCACGACTGGTCGTCGCGGGGGAACCGATGCGAGCCACCATGGGACTTGATGCTCTCGAAGTTGGCGGAGAGGGTGGGATTCGAACCCACGAACACCGGTGAAGATGTTACTGGAATTCCAGTCCAGCGCCTTCGACCGCTCGGCCACCTCTCCAATCAAATACTTAAGCTCATTTCCTCGACGTATTCTAGCATCATCTCAAGCCTGCGGCCGTGGTGAGGCCTTGGGCACCTTGAAGGGCGGGGGCTCGTCAAGACACGGCTCCTTGCCCTTGCGCGGCGGCGGTGCCGGCTCGTTGAGTGTCGGCAGGCGCAGCGCGTTGGTCGTGTCCGGCGCGTCGAGCCCTGCGGGGACGATGAGCGGCGGCACACTGGTCTGGCCCATGTAGGGTTGGCGCCTGTGGCATGAGTAGGCCAGGTTGCGGAACGGGTGCATGAAGTGGCAGCCCGCGAGCGTCAACAACAACGCCCCGAGAGCCAGCCAGCGGATACCGGATTTCAACATCCACGAGCCCTCATGCGACCCCTCCAAGCTCCGTCAGGGCAGCGCGCCGGCGGCGCGTGCCGCCGCGCGCACGCTCGCCTGATGCGCGGCCGACAGCGGCGTGAGCGGCAGTCTCAAGTCCGGCCCGATCAGGCCCATCTGCGCCACCGCCCATTTCACCGGAATCGGGTTCGCCTCGAGAAACAGCGCGCGATGCAGCGCCGCAAGCCGGCCATCGAGCTGCTGCGCGCGCAGCTGCTCGCCGGCGAGCGCCGTCGCCACCATCTCAGACATCGGAGCCGGGGCCACGTTCGCCGTCACCGAAATCACACCGCGCGCCCCGCAGCTGATTGCCTCGCGGGCGCTCGCATCATCGCCGCTCAGGATCACGAAGTCGGCGGCCACCGCCGCCGCCAGCGCCCGCACCCGCGCCGCATCCGGCACGGCCTCCTTCAGGCCGACGATTCCGGGCAGGCGCGACAGCCGCCCGACGGCCTCGGGCAGCATGTCGACGGCCGTGCGCGCCGGCACGTTGTATAGCAGCAGCGGCTTGCTCGCACTGCGCGCAGCGGCCGCAAAGTGCAGATACAGACCCTCCTGCGTCGGGCGGTTGTAGGCCGGGGTCACCACCAGCAGCGCATCGACCGGCAGCTCCGACAGCCAGCGCACCCGCTCGGCCGTAGCCGCGGTGCTGCTGGTGCCCGCCCCGACAATCACCGCCATTCGCCCGCGCACCTGGGCACAGGCGCGCGCGGCGAGCTCCCTCAGCTCCGCATCCGTGAGAGTTGCCGACTCCCCGGTCGTCCCGCCGACGACGATGCCGTTGGTGCCGTTGGCGAGATGAAACTCGATGAGGCGCTCCCAGGCCGCGAAGTCCAGCGCGCCGTCCGGCCGCATGGGCGTGACGATGGCCACCAGGCTGCCGGAGAACATGAAAGCCGCAGACACCTCTGTAGGGGAAGCGCGGCATGGTACGGGGCGGGCGGGCGCTGCGGCAAGCCTCGCGGCACCGCCGGCCGCGCTGCAAGGTCGCAACCCGACCCTGCTCCCGGTACACTCGAAGCCGGCAGGTCGGCAAACAGCACTCCGCCACGTACAGATGAAGCAGCACCTCGCCGTTTCGGCGATCGGCAGCGACCGCACCGGGATGGTCCACGAGCTGACCCGCGTCATCAGCGAGTCCGGGGGCAACATCAGCGAAAGCCGCATGGCGAACCTCGGCGCGGAGTTTGCGATGCTGCTGCTGGTGTCGGGCAACTGGCATGCGCTGGCGAAGCTGGAGACGGAGCTCAAGCGCCTCGCGGAGACCAGCAACCTCAGCATCCATCTGAAGCGCACCGAGCCGCGCACCCCGCGCACCGACATGCTGCCTTACTCGGTCGACGTCGTGTGCCTCGATCAGAGCGGCATCGTCTCGGGACTCTCGGGCTTCTTCGCCACCCGCGGCATCGACATCGGCGAGGTGTCGACGCGCAGCTACCCGGCGGCCCACACCGGCGCGCCCATGTTCGCGGTGCAGATGATCGTCAACGTGCCGAGCCGCATCCACGTGGCGCATCTGCGCGAGGAGTTCATGGAGTTCTGCGATTCACTCAACCTGGATGCGATTCTCGAGCCGGTCAAGTCCTGAGCGTCGCAAATTCCCGAAGACGAGATGCCCAAGATCAAACCCGGGACCAAGGTACCTGACTTCTCCCTGCCCATGACGGGCGGCGGCACGTGGAGTCTCAAGGACGCGGCGGGCGAGCGGCTGGTGATCTACTTCTACCCGCGCGACATGACCTCCGGGTGCACGCGCGAGGCGCAGGACTTTCGCGCCCACTACGCGGCGTTCCGCAAGGCGGGCGCACAGGTGGTCGGGGTGTCGCGCGATTCGGTCGCTTCGCACGACAAGTTCTCGTCGCGGGAAGCCCTGCCCTTCCCGCTG
>JASHTN010000041.1 GCA_030040525.1 Gammaproteobacteria bacterium
GTCCTCGCTCCCCGGCGCCCCCTCGTGAGCGGCAGCCGCCTCACCCGGCGGCCCCGCGGGTGCGCTGCCGGCGAGCTCCAGCGGCAGATTGAGATCTCCCATGGCCTTCAGCTCCGCCAGCGGCGGCAGCTCGTCGAGGCTCTTCAGTCCGAAGTAATCGAGAAACTCCCGCGTCGTGGCCAGCAGCTCCGGATGGCCGGGCACGTCGCGGTGACCGACCACCCGCACCCAGTTGCGCTCGAGCAGCGTGCGGATGATGTTGGGATTGACGGTGACGCCACGCACCGCCTCGATCTCGGCGCGCGTCATCGGCTGGCGGTAGGCGATCAGCGCCAGCGTCTCGAGCAACGCGCGCGAGTAGCGTGTGGCGCGTTCCGGCCAGAGGCGCGAGATCTCCGCCGCCAGCTCGCGGCGCACCTGGATGCGGTACCCGCCGGCGGTGTGCTTGAGCTCGATGCCGCGGCCGGCGTATTCCGCCGCGAGAGAGGCAAGCGCGGCGTTGAGCTGCTGGGGGCCCGGCCGCGCGCTCTCGTCGAACAGCCGCGCGAGCTCGGCCACGGACAGCGGTGTGCCCGCCGCGAGCAGCCCCGCCTCGATGACGTTGCGGACATAGGCGTCGTTCATGCTGGATCCTCATCGGGCGACGGCGCGGCCTCATCGGCCGGCGGCGCAGCGCCCGGCACATCCGCCGCGCGGCGCTCCGCCACCAGGTGCAGCGCGGGCTCCGGGCTCGCCGCGCGCACGTGCAGCGGCGCATACGCCTCGGCCTGCACAATCTCGATCAGTCCCTCGCGCAGCAGCTCGAGAATCGCGACGAAGGTCACGGTCACCCCCATGCGCCCCTCCTCGGGACGGAACAGCTGCGCAAATCCGACGAAGCCCCCGGGGCGCAGCGCCGCGAGAATGTCGCTCATGCGCTCGCCCACCGAGAGCCGCTCGCGCTGAATGTGGTGGTGCGCGAACATCTCCGCGCGCGCCACCACGTCCTTGAAGGCAACCAGCATCTCCTGCAGCGTGACCTGCGGCAGCGCGCGCGCCGCGCGCCGCTCCTTGAGCTCGAGCGACGTCGGCCAGACGTCGCGCTCGAGGCGCGGCAGCGCATCGATGCTCTCCGCGGCGCGCTTGAAGCGCTCGTACTCCTGCAGACGCCGCACCAGCTCCGCGCGCGGGTCCTCCGCCTCATCGCCGGCGAGCTTCGGCCGCGGCAGCAGCATGCGCGACTTGATCTCGGCAAGCGTCGCCGCCATCACCAGATACTCGCCCGCGAGCTCGAGCTGCAGCTCCTGCATCAGCTCGATGTACTGCATGTACTGGCGGGTGATCTCCGCCAGCGGGATGTCGAGGATGTCGAGGTTCTGCCGCCGGATGAGATACAGGAGCAGGTCGAGCGGCCCCTCGAAGGCCTCGAGAAACACCTCGAGCGCCTGCGGCGGGATGTACAGGTCGTGCGGCAGCTGCGAGATCGGTTCGCCGTTGACGACGGCGAACGGCATCTCCACCTGCTCCGGCGCGCTCTCGGGCGGCGGCGCCGGCGGCGGCGCGTTCGACACCACGATCTTCAGATCGGGCTTGGGTTTCATGCCGTGCCGCCCCCTCTCTCCGCCTCAGTCGGCGCGCAGGTGCATGGCGCGCCGCACCTCGTCGAGCGTCTGGCGCGCCGCCTCGCGCGCCTTCCCGCCGCCCTCGGCGACGATGCTGCGCACCAGCTCGGGATTGTCCTCGAACTCCTGGGCACGCCGCCGCATGCCGTTGATTTCCTCCACGATCCGCTCGATCAGCGGCTGCTTGCAGTCCAGACAGCCGATGCCGGCGCTGCGGCAGCCGGCGCTCGCCCAGTTGCGCGTGGCCTCGTCCGAATAGATCTTGTGCAGGTCCCAGACCGGGCACTTGTCCGGGTCGCCGGGATCGGTGCGCCGCACCCGTGCCGGATCGGTCTGCATGGTGCGCAGCTTCTGCACGACCGCCTCGGGCTCTTCGCGCAGCCCGATGGTGTTGCCGTACGACTTGGACATCTTGCGGCCGTCGAGACCCGGCACCTTCGGCGTCGCCGTCAGGAGCACCTGCGGCTCGGCGAGGATGCTGACGCCGCTGCCCTCGAGGAAGCCGAGCAGCCGCTCGCGGTCGGCGAGCGTGATGCGGCTGTTACTGTGCACCAGGGCCTGGGCCCGCTCGAGCGCCTCCTTGTCGCCGCTCTCCTGGTACCTGCGGCGCAGCTGGCGGTAATTGGTCGCATTGCGACCGCCGAGGCCCTTCACCGCGCGCTCGGCCTTGGCCTCGAAGTCGGGCTCCTTGCCGTAGAGGTGGTTGAAGCGCCGCGCTGTCTCGCGCGCCAGCTCGACGTGCGCCACCTGGTCCTCGCCGACCGGCACGTAGGCGGCGCGGTACACCAGGATGTCGGCGCTCTGCAGCAGCGGATAGCCGAGAAAGCCGTAGGTGGCCAGGTCCTTTTCCTTGAGCTGCTCCTGCTGGTCCTTGTAGCTCGGCACGCGCTCGAGCCAACCGAGCGGCGTGACCATCGACAGCAGCAGGTGCAGCTCGGCGTGCTCGGGCACGTGCGACTGGACGAAGAGGGTCGCCACCCCGGGGTTGAGCCCCGCGGCCAGCCAGTCGATCAGCACGTCACGGGTGTGTTCCTGCAGCTGCGAGGTGTCGTCGTAGCCGGTGGTCAGCATGTGCCAGTCGGCGACGAAGAAGAAACACTCGTACTGGTACTGCAGCTCGATCCAGTTGCGCAGCGCACCGTGATAGTTGCCGAGGTGCAGCCGGCCGGTAGGCCGCATGCCGGACACGACGCGCCGCGCCGGCGCGGGCGAACTCACGTGACGATCACACCGTTGCGCACGGCGCGAATTATAGCGCACGCCCCGTGATCGGACCGAGACTGCCCTTGCCCCGGCGCACGATCAGCGCCGGCGTCACCGACAGGTCGACGACGGTCGTCGGCTCGATGCCGCAATCACCGCCGTCGAGAATCAGGTCGACCTCGTGCTCGAGGCGCGTCTGGATCTCGCCCGCTGCGGTGAGCGGCGCGGCGTCGCCCTTCAGGTGCAGCGTCGAGCTCATGAGCGGCTCAGCGAGCTCGGCGAGCAGCAGCTGCGGCACGCGGTGCGCGGGAATTCGCACACCGATGGTGCGCCGCCGCTCGTGCTGCAGGCGCCGCGGCAAGGCCCGCTTGGCATGCAGCAGGAAGGTGTACGGGCCCGGCAGGCAGGCGTGCAGCATGCGGAACTGCCAGGTGTCGATGCGTGCGAAGCGCCCGACCTCGGCGAGGCTGCCGCACACCAGCGTGAAGTGATGCTGCCGGTCGGCCTGGCGGATGCGCCGCACGCGCTCGAGCGCGCCCTTCTCGCCGAGCTGCCAGCCGAGCGCGTAGCAGGAGTCCGTCGGGTAAGCGACCAGGCCGCCGGCGCGCAGCACCTCCGCCGCGCGGCGGATCAGGCGCGGCTGCGGATCCACGGGATGGAGCTTCAGGTATTCGGCCACTTCAGCTATCCGGCCCTGAATGGAACTCGGGCGCCGCGCATGACAATATACGCGGCCCTTTGTCACGCCAGGAAGCACGCACTCCGACTCCTCCCATGCAGGCTCTCAGCGCATTGGCGCCGCTGCTCGCGTTCTTCGTCACCTATACGCTGCGCGGCTTGTACGCCGCCACCGCGGTGCTGATCGTGGCCATGCTGGCGCTGCTCGGCTTCGACTGGCTGCGGCAGCGGCGCATCCCGCAGCTGCACGCGCTGTCGACGCTGCTGGTGCTGATCTTCGGTGGTGCGACGCTGCTGCTGCACAATCGCATCTTCATCCAGTGGAAGGCCACGCTGTTCCTGTGGCTGCTGAGCGCGGCGTTCCTGGCGAGCGGCTGGATCGGCGAGCGCACCCTCGCCGAGCGCTGCCTCGCCCCTGCGCTCGAGTCCTGGCGTACCGTGAGCGCCGCGCTCTGGCGGCGCGTCAACGCCTGGTCGGTCGCCTTCTACGCCGCGCTCGGCGGCGCCAACCTCGCGGTCGCCTACTACGCGAGCGAGCGCGCCTGGGTGTATTTCAAGGTGTTCGGGCTGGCACTCCTCACCTTCGCCTTCCTCGTGGCGCAGCTGCTGTGGCTCGCCGCGCGGGCGCAGCCGGCGGCGGCGGAGCCGGCCCCTTGAGGGCGCGCGGCGCATGCACGAGCAGACCATCGCCGAGCTGCGCATCGCGATCGAGCGCTCGCTCAAGCCGCGCGCGCTCGAGATCGTCGACGACAGCGCGCGGCACGCGGGCCACGCCGGGGCGCGCGGCGGCGGGCACTTTCGCGTGACGCTGGTGTCGGATGCCTTTCGTGGACACTCGCAGCTCGAGCGACATCGGCTGGTCTACGCCGCGGTCGCGCCGTTGATGAATACCACGGTGCACGCCCTCAACATCGTGGCGCGCACGCCCGAGGAAGCCTCCGCAAAGGCCCGGCCTGCGATTCCCGACCCCTGAGCAACCAACGGAAACGACGTATGAACCCAGCGCGCATTCTGCTCCTCGCCCTCACGCTCGCCGCCTTGAGCGCCTGTCAGCCCAAGGCCGCCGCGCCGGCGGACGCCAACACCTCGCCCCCGGTCGCGACCGTCAACGGCGTGCCGATCAGCCGCGATTTCTACGAGTTCTACATCAAGGGCATCA
>JASHTN010000447.1 GCA_030040525.1 Gammaproteobacteria bacterium
AACCTCAGCCGACAACTTCGCGACAGTCGAGTCTAGGTCCGCGCTTGCCCGCACCGGCGCAGCCGGCGCCGCTGCAGCCGGTGGCGCGGCGGGCGGCCCAGGCCGATGAGCGCGGCCGCCCAGCTCTGGCTCGGCGGACTCGGAGCGGCGCTCGGCGCTCTCGCCATGGGCTACACGATTCTCGCCCTATGGGCGCGACGCTGGCGCCCGCACCGGGCGTACGCGGCGCCCGGCGGCGTGCCGCCCACCACCATCCTCAAGCCGCTATGCGGCGCGGAGCCCGGGCTCTACGAGCGGTTGCGCACCTTCTGCCAACAGTCGTGCGCGGAGCTGCAGATCGTATGCGGCGTGCGCGACGCCGCTGACCCGGCGCTCGAGGTCGTGCGCCGGCTGCAGCGGGCGTTTCCCCGGCTCGCTCTCGAGATCGCCGTCGATGCGACTGCGCATGGCACCAGCGCCAAGGTGAGCAACCTGATCAACATGCTGCCGCTCGCCCGTCACGATTTTCTCGTGATCGCCGACAGCGACGTACGGGTGGGATCCGACTACCTCCAAAGAGTCATCGCGCCTCTCCACGACGAGGGAGTCGGCCTCGTCACCTGTCTCTACACCGGCAGCCCGCGGCCGGGCCTGTGGTCGCAGCTCGGGGCGATGTTCATCAACGAGTGGTTCATGCCGGCGGTGCGCATCGCAGCGCTGTGCGGCTCGCGCTCGTACGTCTCCGGGGCAACCATCGCGCTGCGTCGCGCCGCGCTCGGGCGGATCGGCGGCCTCGCGGCGCTCGCCGATCAGCTGGCCGACGACTACCGTCTGGGCGAGCTCACGCGGCGCGCGGGCCTGCGTACCGTGCTCTGCGACCTCGAGGTCGAGACCGCGGTCGACGAGGTCAGCCTCGGCGACCTGGTGCGGCACGAGCTGCGCTGGTTGCGCACGATCCGCACGCTGCAGCCGCTCGGTTATGCATTCGCAGGCGTCACCTTCGGCGTGCCGGTGGCGGTACTCGCCTGCGTGCTCGCCGGCGCCAGCCGCGTGACGCTCGCCATGCTGGCGGTCACGGCCGCCGCGCGATTCGTGCTAGATTCAGTGCCTCGCCGGCTCAGACATGTTTTCGCGCAGCTATGGCTGATAGCGCTCAACGATCTGCTCACGTTCTCGCTGTGGTGGTGGGGCTTTGCGACGCGGCGAGTGCAATGGCGACAGGCGCGCTATCGCGTGGCCCGCGACGGCACCGCTCATCCGATCAGCTGACAGGCCGCCCGCTTTGAGAACGCTGTTTCTGCATCCGCCTTCCTTCGACGGCTTCGACGGTGGCGCCGGCGCGCGCTATCAGATGCGTCGCGAGGTGCGCTCGTTCTGGTATCCGACCTGGCTGGCGCAGCCGGCGGCGCTGGTGCCGGACTCGAAGCTGATCGACGCGCCGCCGCAGGGACTGAAGTTCGCGGATCTCGCAGCGGAGATCAGGAGTCGCGAGCTGGTGGTGATGCACACCTCCAGCCCTTCCTTCACGGCGGACATCCGGACCGCCGAGCAGATCAAGCAGGTCAATCCCGACATCAGGATCGGGCTGATCGGCGCGGCGGTTGCGGTCGAGCCGGAGAAGAGCCTCAGGGCGTCCGGCGCCGTGGACTTCGTCGCCCGCAACGAGTTCGACTTCACGATCAAGGAGCTCGCCGAGGGCCGGCCGTGGCACGAGATCGCCGGGCTTTCCTGGCGCAGCCCCGACGGCGGCCTGGTGCACAACGCCGACCGCCCGATCCTCGAGAACATGGACGCGCTGCCGTGGGTGAGTCCGGTCTACAAGCGAGACCTCACCATCGAGAATTACTTCAGCGGCTACCTGCAGCATCCGTACCTGTCGTTCTACACCGGGCGCGGCTGCAAATCGCGCTGTACCTTCTGCCTATGGCCGCAGACGGTCGGCGGACACCGCTACCGCGTACGCTCGGTCGCGGACGTGGTCGCCGAGACGGCGTGGGCGCGCCGCGCGTTCCCGCAGGTCAAGGAGTTCTTCTTCGATGACGACACGCTCACCGACAACTTGCCAAGGGCCGAGGCGCTCTCGCTCGAGCTCGGCAAGCTTGGGGTGACCTGGTCGTGCAACGCCAAGGCCAACGTGCCGCGGCGCACCCTCGCGATCATGAAGGACAACGGCCTGCGGGTGCTCGTGGTCGGCTACGAGTCCGGCAACCAGCAGATCCTCTTCAACATCAAGAAGGGCATGCGGGTGGAATTCGCACGGCGCTTCAGCCGCGACTGCCACGAGCTCGGCATCCTGGTGCACGGCACCTTCATTCTCGGGCTGCCCGGGGAGACGCGCGAGACCATCCAGGAGACGCTCAAGTTCGCCAAGGAGATCAATCCGCACACCATCCAGGTGTCGCTCGCCGCTCCCTATCCCGGCACCTACCTGTACCGGCAGGCGAAAGAGAACGGCTGGCTGCCCGCCGAGGAGGGCGAGCTGCTGACGGCACGCGGCACGCAGCTCGCGCCGCTCAGCTACCCGCACCTGAGCCACGGCGAGATCTTCGCTTCGGTCGAGGAGTTCTACCGCAGCTTCTATCTGCGGCCCGCGAAGATCGCCGCCATGCTCGCCGAGATGATTTCGAGTCCCGCGCTGCTGGGCCGGCGGCTGCGCGAGGGCGCGGAGTTCTTCCAGTTCCTGCGCTCGCGCCGGAACGCGGCGTGAGACGTGAAAGGCCTGATCGTCACGGCGGATGATTTCGGTGCGGCGCGCGAGGTCAACGACGCCGTCGAGGCCGCCCACCGGCGCGGGATTCTGACGGCGGCGAGCCTGATGATCGGCGCGCCGGCCGCCGCCGACGCCGTCGAGCGCGCGCGGCGCATGCCGGCGCTGCGCGTCGGGTTGCACCTCGTGCTGGTGGCCGGCCGGCCGGTTCTGCCGCCGGCTGCCGTGGCGCGCCTGGTGGACGAGGCGGGCTGCCTGCGCTCGGATCTCGCACGGGTCGGGGCGCTGCTCGCCGGCAGCCGCGAGGCGCGCCGGCAGCTTGCCGCCGAGATCACCGCGCAGTTCGCGGCCTTTCGCGATACGGGCCTGGCGCTCGATCACTGCAATGCGCACCGGCACTTCCACCTGCACCCGCTGGTCGCGCGGCTGCTCTGCGAGATCGGCGCGCGCTTCGGGCTGCGCGCGGTGCGGCTGCCTCTCGAGCCGGCGAGTGTCCTGCGGCGGGTCGAGCCGCAGAGCCGCGGTGCCGCCGGGCTGCTGCTCGGGCCCTGGGTGCGGGCGCTGCGCATGCGGCTGCGCGCCCGGGGGCTGCTCGCCCCCGATCGCGTCTTCGGCCTGCGCTGGAGCGGGCAGATGACGCGCCTGCGCCTCCACGGCCTGATCCGCGTCCTGCCCCCCGGCGTGAGCGAGATCTATCTGCACCCGGCAACCGGCGGCTTCGCGGGCGCGGCGCCGGGATACCGCTATCGCGAGGAGCTCGAGGCGCTCACGGCCCCGGAGGTCCGCGATGCGTGCCGGGATCCGGCGCTGCGCCTCGGCGGGTTCGTGGATTTCCTCCGCGACCAGGCGTCGGGCGAGCCGCTCAGCGCGCCCGCGGGCCGCGCACGCCGGAGCGCGACGTGAGCTCGACGCTCCCGCAGGCGGGCTCCTATGGCGTGTCTCCGCCCGCGCCGATGCGGATCCGTCCGGGGAGCGAGGGTCACAAGCGGCTCTTCTGCGGCACGCTCCTCGACACCTTCGATCCGTACCGACCGGCCGTGATCGACTGGCCGAGACTCGAGCCGGCCGAGCGCGAGCGGCTCATCGGACTGCCCATCTGGGACATCGCCGTGCAGACCGAGGGGCGGGCCCGGGCGAATGTCGCCGCCTATGCGGCGGTGACGCGCGATCCGCTCTTGCGCCGGGCGATCGAGCTGAACGCCTTCGAGGAGGGCCGCCACAAGGAGGTGCTGTCGCACCTGGTGGCGGCGTACGGCATCGCGCTCGCGCCCGAGCCGCCGTACGTGCCGCCGGCGGATGCGGAGTGGGCCTTCATGCGGACCGGCTACAGCGAGTGCATCGACAGCTTCTTCGCCTTCGGCCTGTTCGAATCGGCGCGGCGCTCGGGATTCTTCCCGCCCGAGCTGGTCGGGACCTTCGAGCCGGTCATGCAGGAGGAGGCGCGCCACATCCTGTTCTTCATCAACTGGGTTGCCTGGCACCGCCGCACCATCCCCTGGTGGCGCCGCCCGTGGTTCGAGTTGAAGGTGCTCGCCGTATGGCTGGTGCTGCTGCTCGAGCGCTGCGGCATCGCGCGCGACATGCAGGGCGGCGCACAGGACCCCAACTTCACCGCAACCGGGGCGCGCTCGGTCGGTGCGCAGCTCAGCGTGGCGGGGCTCCTCGGGCTGTGCCTCGCCGAGCAGGATCGGCGCATGAGCGCCTATGATCGGCGCCTGCTCAGGCCCAGGGCCGTTGCGGCCTGCGCGCGGCTCGTGCGCCGCGTGATGCGCGCGTGAGCGCGCCGCCGAGCCGCGCGCTTGCCCGGCAAGTGCGCGTAGCCGTCTTCGCGGCGCTCGGGCTCGCGCTCGCCGCCTACCTCGTGCTCTCGACCGGCTGGCGCGCGGTGTTGTCTGCGGCAGCTGCGGTCGGCTGGGGCGGCTTCTCGCTCCTCTGTCTGTGCACGCTCGGGCTCTTCGGGCTGCTGGGCGCCGCCTGGTACGTGCTGTGGCCGTTTCCGCCGGCCAGCGGCTTCTGGGCGTTGGTGCGCGCACGCATGGTGCGTGATTCCGCAGCCGAGGTGCTGCCCTTCTCGCAGTTCGGCGGCATTGCGCTCGGGGTGCGGGCGGCGATCCTGCAGGGAGTCCGGCCGCGTGTCGCCGCCGCCACGATGATCGTCGATGTGACCACGGAGATGCTCGCGCAGATCGCCTACACGGCACTCGGCGTCGCGCTGCTCGCCGCCCGCGCGCCGCGCGGTTCCCTCACGGCTGCGCTCACCCGCGGCACGCTCATCGGCCTGGCGATCGCGACGCTGGCCGCCGCACTGTTCATCGCAGCGCAGCGCCGCGGCGTGCCGCGCGCGGCGCGCTTCGCGGCGCCGCTCCTCAAGCGGGTCGGTGCGGCGGGCGCGGCGGCAGGCGCCATGCTGGAGGCGATCTACCGCGCGCCCGGGCGCGTGGCACTGTCGGCGAGCCTGCATTTCGGTGCGTGGATCGGCAACGGCGTGGCCGGCTGGATCGGCCTGCGTCTGATCGGCGCGCAGCTCGATCTCGCCGCGGCGCTCGGCATCGAGAGTCTGCTCTACGCAATGCGCAGCGCCGCGCCCTTCGTGCCGAACGCCCTCGGCGTGCAGGAGGCCGCGTATGCGCTGCTCGCACCGCTGTTCGGCGTGAGCGTGGAATTCGCGCTGGCGCTGTCGCTGCTAAAGCGCGCGCGCGACGTGGTGCTTGGCGTGCCGGTGCTGCTGCTCTGGCAGAGCGCCGAGAGCCGGCGCGCTCTCGCGCAGGCGATCAGCTCGGCAACTCGATAGCCGAGCCGCCGCGCACGGGTGGCGGCGTTTCAGCCGTGCCGATCCGATACGCGGCGCCGCGACGCAGTGCCAGAAAGGCGGTGCGCGCCGCTTGCGTAGCGCCGCTCGAGCGTGGCGCGCGACAGCCACATGCGCACATTGCCCATGCGCAGCGCGGCGCTGCGCGGCGTGAGCGGATGGGTGACGGACACCAGCATGGCAATATAGATCGCGTCCCCGAGCCGGTGCAGCGCGCCGCGCCCGTCGACCTCGCCGGGAACCGCCTCGAAGCCGTAGCGCGCCAGGACGCTCACGGCCTCACCCGGCGGCGGGCTGCCGTTCACGCGCATGTCGGCGAAGATCGCGGCGATGTCCGCGAGGCCCGGCTGCGCCGCGAGGTAGCCGGCAAGGGTGCGCAGCGAGCTGCGCATGGCGTGATCGATGCGGCACGCCCAGGCGAGCGTCGGGTCGCGGCCCCGCATGCGCGGAACGTGCTCGTTCCACAGGTGCAGCGATAGGGCCCGGCCGCCCGCGGGTACGCGCGTGCCGTCGGTAAGCGCGACCGCGGCGTTGAGCCGCTCGGGCTGAATGCGAAACAGGCAGTGGGGGTCGTCGCTGAACTCGTAGACGCCCATTTGCCGGCACAGCCAGCGGTCGAGCGCGAACACCGCGGCCTGCATCCAGGCGGGTGTCCGGGGGGCAGCGCTCACCTCAAGGCCCCGGCTGTTCCGGATAGAGCCGGCGCACGCGGCCGAACAGCCGCGTGAGCCCGAACAGTGCATCCGTCATCGGCGTGGCGACGCCCACGCGCGCACCGATCTCGCGCACTGCGCCGACGAGCGCATCGAGCTCGATGCTGCGGCTCGCTTCGACGTCCTGCAGCATCGAGGTCTTGAATGCCCCGAGCCTGCGCGTCACGGCGAAGCGGTCTTCGGCGGACTCGCGCACCTCGCAGCCGATGCGCGCCCCGACCGCCGCGGCCTCGCGCATGGCGGCCACGCACCAGGCGCGCACCAGCTCATCGTCGAGCACCCGGTCCGCGGTCGCGGCGGTGAGCGCCGACACGGGGTTCATCGTCATGTTGCCCCAGAGCTTGTACCAGACGTCGTAACGGATCCGCGTCGAGCAGCTCACCTCGAACGCGGCGCGTGTCAGCAGCTCGCCGAGGCGCCGCACCCGCGCCGAGTCGACTCCGCTGGGCTCGCCGATGATCAGCCTGCGTCCCGTGCGCAGCGCAGTCACGCCCGGCTCGCTCACGGCCGCGCTCACGTGCACCACGCAGCCGACGACCTGCCGCACGGGAAGGGCCCGGGCAATGCCGCCACCGGGGTCGACGCTCTCGAGGGGTGCAGCGGCGAGCGCTGCAATGCCGTCGCCGAACCACCACGGCACGCCGTTCATCGCAGGCAGCACCAGCGTGTCCGGGGTGAGCAGCGGCGTGAGGCGCGGGGCCAGGGCAGGGAGCGCCTGTGCCTTGAGCGCAACGATCACCAGGTCCTGGGGGCCGAGCTCCTGCGGGTCATCCGAGGCGCAGGCAGCGGGTGCCTGCAGCAGCTCGCCGCCGTCGCGCAGCCGCCAGCCGTGGTCGCGCAGCGCCACCAGCGTCGTGCCGCGCGCCAGCGCCGCAACGCGCATGTCCTCGAGAAGTGCGAGGCGGGTTCCGAAAAAGCCGCCGATCGCTCCCGCACCGACCACGCAGATCTTCAACGTTCCCTTCCTTGAGCGCGGGCTGAAAACTGGGCGGCGCCTGCTCGATCCCTGAGCTCAACCCATGTGCAGGCCGCCGTTGAGCGAAAAATCGGCGCCGGTGGCGAACGCGGCTTCATCGCTCACCAGCCAGGCGACGATCGAGGCGATCTCGTCGGGCTCGCCGAGCCGCTTGACGGGAATACCGGCGACGATCTTCTCGAGCCGCTCGGGCTTGATCGCCCGCACCATCTCCGTGCCGATGTAGCCGGGGGAGACGGTGTTGACAGTGATGCCCCGTCCGGCCACCTCCTGCGCCAGCGCCATGGTGAAGCCGTGGATGCCCGCCTTGGCGGTCGAGTAGTTGGTCTGCCCGAACTGGCCGCGCTGGCCATTGACGGAGGAGATGTTGACGATCCGGCCCCAGCTGCGCTCGATCATCCCGTCGATCACCTGCTTGGTGACGTGGAACAGGGAGTTGAGGTTCGTCTCGATCACCGCATGCCAGGCCTCGTTGCTCATCTTCTGAAAGGTGCTGTCGCGGGTGATGCCGGCGTTGTTGATCAGGATCTCGATCCGCCCCACCTCGGCGCGCGCCACCTCGAAGGCCCGCCTGGTCGACTCCCAGTCGGAAACATTGCCTTCCGAGGCGTGAATGCTCCAGCCGTCGGCGCGCATCTCGGCGAGCCAGCGCTCCTTGCGAGTCGAGCCCGGGCCGCAGCCGGCGATGACCGTGTGGCCCTGCTGGCACAGCCGGCGGCAGATCGCCGTACCGATGCCGCCCATGCCCCCGGTGACGTACGCAATGCGCTTGCTGCTCGATCCCATGGCCGGTCCCCCAAGCTTCCCTTCGTCGCGCTCCATCAGTCAGCTTGTGACTTTGCGGTCATTACTACGCCGATTTCCCCTGAGCGTCCATCGCCTGCCGCAAGGTAAGCAACTGTCACGTACGCACGTAACTGCCCGGCGCATCCCCGAGCTTCGCACCCGCGCTACCCCGGCGCGCGCCGACCCTGCGCGCCGGTTGCTGCCTGCCAGCCGAGTGTCCGGCGAGCCAGCGCTGCCACGCCGGCCACCACGAGCCCGCGAAGAGCGGCGCCCGCACGAGCCACGCGTCCGGTGAGAGCGCGTCGCGGGCATTCGACCAGGTGAGCATGCGGTGGCGGCGCTTCGGATGCACCGGGCCGCTGACGATGCCGGCGTTGTGTCCGCCGCTCGTCAGGAGAAACGTGTAGTCGCGGCTGCGCGTGAGTCCGCGCAGCTTGTACACCGAGCGCCACGGTGCCACGTGGTCGGTCTCGGTACCGACGACGAACAGCGGCAGGGTGAGCCTCGCCAGGTCGACCTTGCGGCCCCGCACCGTGAAGGTGCCCTGCGCCAGCTCGTTCCTCAGGTAGAGTCTCTCGAGGTACTCGCTGTGCATGCGGCAGGGCATGCGGGTGCCGTCAGCGTTCCACGCCATGAGGTCGTTGAGCCCGGGCCGTTCGCCGCGCACGTACTGCTCGACCGCCGGTTTCCACATGAGCTCGCGTGAGCGCAGCATCGCAAACGCGCCGCTCATGCGCTCGCTCTCGAGCACGCCGCACCTGCTCATCATCGCTTCCAGCATCGCAATCTGGCTCGGCGTGATGAACACTGCGAGCTCGCCGGGCTCGCTGAAGTCCACCTGCGCTGCGAGCAGCGTCACCGTGGCGAGCGGCTTGTCGCGCGCCTGCGCGAGCCGGGCGGCGGCGATCGCCAGCAGCGTTCCTCCGATGCAGTAGCCGACCGCATGCACCCGCCGCTGCGGCATGCGGCGGCGCACCTGCGCGAGGGCCTCGAGGAAGCCGAGCTCGAGGTAGTCATCGAGCGACAGCTCGCGGTCGGCGGTGTCCGGGTTCTTCCACGAGATCATGAAGACCGTGTGACCCTTCTCGACGAGGTAGCGCACCAGCGAGTTGCGCGGCGAGAGGTCGAGGATGTAGTACTTCATGATCCACGCCGGCGTGATCAGCACCGGCTCGGCGTACACCACCGGGGTCTGCGGTGAGTACTGCAACAGCTCTATCAGCCGATTGCGATACACGACCTTGCCGGGGGTTACCGCGACGTCCCTGCCGACGGTGAATTGCTCCGTTCCGGGCGTGCGTCCGCCGCGTGCCAGACGCTGCGCGTCCTCCAGCCAGTTGCGCAGTCCGCGGATGAGGTTCTGGCCGGACTCAGCGGCCGTCCTGTTGAGGAGCTCCGGATTCGTATAGAGAAAATTCTCCGGCGATGCCGCCTCGAGCAGCATCCGTCCGGCAAACTGGGCGCGCGTCAGACTCGGGTCGGGTGCGTCCGCTGCCAGCGCCTGACGCCACCATGCGGCCCAGTTGGAATAGGCGCGGGCGTAGGCGTTGAAGGGCCAGGCGCTCCAGGCTGCAGCGCCGAACTCCTCGCCGCCGGGGGCGAGCGGCGCGCCGCCGGCGGCGCGTGCGGCGAACTGCCAGCTGTCGAGGAATTTCTCGCCGGCGCTGCGGGCGAGCGCAGCCTGCTTCGGCGGCTGGCGCGCGATGTTGAGATACCAGTCCCACCAGGCGCGCGCGTAATCATCCGGGGCGAGCCCGCCGGTGAGTGCGGCGAGCTGCGCGCGCAGTTGGCGCTCGATATCGGTCTTTTGCCCGGGGTGCGTCGCCGTCGCGGTCTCCGCAAGGAGCGCACCCGGAGGCGTTGCCACCCCCGGGTGCGGGATACCGCCAAAGATATCAGGCCGCCTTGCGCGCGGGCACTGCCTTCGCGGCGATCTCGCTGCCCAGCTGGGTGAGCTTCGCCTGGATCTCGGAGGTGAACGCGGCGAACTCCTGCGAGCGCGCGCGCAGCTTGTCCGCGAACTGGCTGGTGAGCTCGCTCTGCTTGTTGAGCAGCTCGGTCGCCGTGGTCGCGATCAGCGTGGCATTCACGCGGGCGAGGCCCGTCTCCATGAGGTCGCCGGCGAAGGCGTACTGCAGGCGGGCGAGGCGCTCGAGCGCTTTGAAGCCTTCCTGCTGCGCCTTGAGGACGGGCGCAAACGCCTCGCGGGTGGCAGTGATCAGGGTATTGGGATCGAAGGTCTTGTCGGTCATGAGAGGCTCCGGAAGGGGGTTTTTACGAATCTCGGGAGCGCATTCTACATGAGTTGGTATGCAATGCAAAAGGAAATTTTGCGGCCGGATTCCCGGACATCAATGTGTAATTACTAAATTGATTTTGAACTAATTAATAGAAATCTATCGACGGCGTACCAATCCATCA
Organism: Gammaproteobacteria bacterium; assembly: GCA_030040525.1. GTDB lineage: Bacteria > Pseudomonadota > Gammaproteobacteria > Steroidobacterales > Steroidobacteraceae > 13-2-20CM-66-19. Next base: position 10,392 of record JASHTN010000447.1, read on the forward strand.
GTTGTGCGATGCACACAGATCTCAGAGGCGCAGCCCGCCGTCCACCTCGAGACAGCGCCCGGTGAAGAGCTCGTTCTCGAAGATGAAGCCGACCGCGTGCGCGATCTCGGCGGGCTCGGCGAGCCGGCCGAGGGGGATCGAGGCGGTCATTCGCCCGAGCGCCTCGGGCTTCATGCCCTCGACCATCGCAGTGCGCACGAAGCCCGGCGCGACTGCGCCGACGCGGATACCAAAGCGCGCCAGCTCCTTGGCCCACACCACCGTCATGGCCATGACGCCCGCTTTCGCGGCGCTGTAGTTGGTCTGGCCGGCGTTGCCGGCGCGGCAGACGCTCGAGATGTTCACGATCACGCCGCCGCCCTTGATCATGCGTTGCGCCGCCTCCCGCCCGCAGAGGAACACGCCGGTGAGGTTGACGTCGATGACCGCCTGCCAGTCGGCGAGCGCCATCTTGCTCACGAGCGCGCTGTCCTTCGCCTTGACCAGCAGCGCATCGCGCACGATGCCGGCGTTGTTGACGAGACCCGCGAGACGCCCGAAGTCCGCGCTGACCTGGTCGAAGGCGCCGATGACATCCCCCTCCCTGGAGGTATCGGCGATGTAGGTCTGCGCGCGCGCACCCGCCTGTTGGCACAGCGTACGGCTCTCCGCGACGTCGGCAGCGCCGATGTCGAGCAGCGCGAGCTGGGCGCCCTGGCGTGCAAGAAGCAACGCGACAGCGCGGCCGATGCCGCGGCCTGCGCCGGTCACGAGAATGGTCTTGCCGCGAACGTCCACCGGGGGGCACTCCTTGAGGTCATGGGTATGAAACGCAAGCGGTCCAGATGCCGGTGCGGCCTTGCCGCGCCGCGCGCCGGCGATGATCTGCGGGCTCAGCCGCGGCGCTTGCCGGGGGCGGGGCCGGCTGGCTTGTCGGCGTCCGCGGCGCCGGCGTTGCCCGCGCCGCCCGGGCCGAATGCCGAGAGCATCGACGCCTGCATCTTCGCCCACATTTCCATGTTCTGACGCGTCATTTCGGCGAGCGGCGCCATGGGCGTCTCGAGCACTTTCGCCATCTCCGCCTGCATCACGGTCTGCTGCCGCAGCAGTCCACCGATGCTGCGCTCGAGGTACGCGGTCAGCATCTGCTGAATGGGGTTGCCGTAGAAGCGGATGATCGCCTCCAGCAGCGGCGTGCTCAGCACCGGCGTGCCGAACTGCTCCTGGCTGGCGATGATCTGCAGCAGGATGCTGCGCGTGAGATCCTCGCCGCTGCGATCGTCCACCACCTTGATGCGCTCGCCGCCGGCGATCAGCTTGCGCAGGTCATCGAGCGTCACGTGCCGGCTGTCGCGCGCGTCGTAGAGACGGCGGTTGGCGTATTTGCGTATCAGGCGTTCTTCGGCCATGGTGGCGCAACTCCGGGTCAGCCGGCCGGGATACTAGCGCTAGTGTATGCAGCGCACAACGACAATCGTCATACGCAAATGATGCTGAGACAGGCATGATGATGGCAGTTGCCACGCGTCAGAGCTCTCGTTTTTGCGCAGCGCATACGGCATGAGCACGGCATTCACGAGCGGCGCCTTCAGGCCCGATGCGATGTTTTCGGGCGCGGCTGCCGGCTTTTACGAGCTGCTGAAGGCCTTCGCAGCGCACACCGGCGGGGTCGCCGGCGCGCCCCCCGACTTCGACTCCCTCGCCCGCGCCCTCGGCGCGCAGTTCGAGCAGTGGCTCAAATCCTCGCAGGTTCCCGGACCCTTCTTCTGGGGCAGCGCGCCGCCGGCCGGGCCGGCCGGGTTCGCACCCCCTCCGACATGGGCGGCTGCGCCCGAAGCGCGCGCCACGTGGGATCTGCTGGTTCGGTTCGCGCAGCTGCAGGGGCAGCTCGGGGCGCAGTGGGCGGAGATCGCCACCGGCTGCGCGCAGCGCTTCGCCGCGCGCGCCGGCGCTGCCGGGGTCGGTGCGCTCACCGCGGAAAGCGCGCTCAAGCTCTACGAGCTGTGGGTGGATTGCGCGGAGGAGGCGTACGCGGCACGCGTGCGCAGCAACGAATTCGCGAGCCTCCAGGCGCAGCTCGCCAACACCACCGCGGAGCTGCTGCTCGTGCAGCGCCGCCAGGCGGAGCAGCTGGCGCGTGCCTTCGGGCTGCCGACGCGGGAGGAGATCGAGGGGCTCGAGCGCCAGCTGCGCGAGCTGCGCGAGGAGCTCGAGCGGCGCGGCCGCGGGGGCG
>JASHTN010000448.1 GCA_030040525.1 Gammaproteobacteria bacterium
ATGCCGTTCAGGGCGGCAACGTCAATCTCAGCGGCAACGACGGCACCATCACCCGCTTCGGCTGGAAGGCGCAGAACAAGTCGCTGCTGATGTTTGCCGGCGAGGCCTACAACGTCGAGATGGGCATCTCGAACCAGCTGTTCCCGCAGGAGCGCGACGAGACGCCCGGCTGCCAGGGCGGCAATGCGACTCCCAACGACACCGACAATTTCCCGGCGCCCGGCTCGACCGCGCCCGCGACCGCGGTGCTGTCGGACATCGAGGCGTTCGCCGACTTCATGCGCCTGCTGGCGCCGCCGACTCCGGCGCCAGCCACTGCCTCGACGCAGACCGGCAGTGCGCTGTTCACGAGCATCGGCTGCGCGCTGTGCCACACCCCGGTGCTGATGACCGGCACCGCCATAGCGAGCGGCTCGTACCTGTCGCCGAGTGCCGCGCTGTCGAACAAGCCGGCGCGACTGTTCTCGGACCTGCTGGTGCATCACATGGGCACGGGACTCGCCGACGGCATCACACAGGGCGCAGCGGGTCCGGACGAATTCCGCACCGCGCCGCTCTGGGGCCTGGGAGAGCGCGTGTTCTTCCTGCACGACGGCCGGACCAGCAACCTGATCCAGGCGATTCTCGATCACGCCAGCTCCGGGAGTGAAGCGAGCCAGGCGGTACAGAGCTACCAGGCTCTGAGCGAGCAGGAACAGCAGGACCTGATCAACTTCCTGCGCTCGCTGTAGTCCGGCACGCGATATGAGGCTGCCGCCCCTCGCTCTGAGCGCGGAGGAGCGCACGCAGCTGCGCGCCTGGCTGCACAACCGGCGCAGCGCGCGCCCGCTCTCGCTGCGAGCCCGTATCGTGCTCGGCTGTGGCGACGGCCGCTCCAATCGCGAGGTCGCGCGCCGCGTCGGTGCCAGCACGCAGACCGTGGGCAAGTGGCGTGCGCGCTTCCTCGCTGAGCGTCTGCACGGTCTGCGTGACCAGCCGCGCTCCGGCGCACCGCGCACCATCAGCGATGAGCTGGTTGCATCCGTGCTCGCCAAGACGCTGCACGAGCGCCCGCCTGACGCCGAGCGCTGGAGCAGCCGGCGCCTCGCGCACGAGCTCGGCATCTCCCAAAGAGCAGTCCTGCGCATCTGGCGCGCCTTCGAGCTCTAGACCGGCCGAGCCTGCGCCATCACCGCGACTTGACAGAGCGCGCCGGGTCGCGCTTTTCTAGAGGTTTGGCCTGCGCGTGCCGGCAGCGCCCGGACGCGAACTTGCAAAAAAGGGGATAACAAATGCGGTTGCGGTTGGCGCTTGCGCGGTGGTTGTGGTCAATCGGTCGGTACCTGATGCTGGCGGTGCTTGCCGCAGCGCTGCTGCAGGCGCCCGCGGCGCGCGGCGAGCCCGCCCGCCCTCCTGCACCCGCGGACACGGCTGCCGCCGTGGACCCGAGCCTCTTCAAGGCGCTCAGGTGGCGCGGCATCGGGCCGTACCGCGGCGGCCGCGCACTCGCGGCGAGCGGGGTGCCCGGCAACCCCGACACCTTTTATGTCGGCGCGGTCGCCGGCGGCGTGTGGAAGACGACCGATGGCGGCGCCACCTGGCTGCCGTTGACCGACGGTACGCCGATCTCCTCGGTAGGCGCCATGGCGGTAGCGCCTTCCAACCCGAACATCATCTATGTCGGCACCGGTGAGGCGGCGCCGCGCGGCGACATCACCTACGGCGACGGCCTCTACAAGTCGACCGACGGCGGCAAGACCTGGGGCTTCCTCGGCCTCGCCGACAGCCGCCAGATCGGCGCGCTGATCGTCGACCCGAAGAACCCGGACATCGTGCTGGTCGCAGCCTTCGGCCACGCCTTTGGTCCGAACACCGAGCGCGGCGTGTTCCGCACGACCGACGGCGGCCGCTCCTGGACCAGGGTGCTTTACAAGGACGCCGAGACCGGCGCCATCGACGTCAGCTTCGATCCGCATGACTCGCAGATCGTGTACGCCGCGCTGTGGCAGGCGCGGCGGCAGCCGTGGAACTTCTCGAGCGGCGGTCCGGGCAGCGGACTGTATCGCTCCACCGACGGCGGCGTGACCTGGCTGCGCCTCTCGGGCAACGGCCTGCCCCAGGGCATTCTCGGGCGCATCCACGTGTCGGTCTCCGGCGCGGACTCGCGGCGCGTCTACGCCATGATCGAGGCCGCGCAGGGCGGGCTGTACCGCTCGGACGACGGCGGGGTGCACTGGCAGCGCGTCAACGACGACGGCCGCCTGAGCCAGCGTGCCTGGTACTTCTCCACCATTCTCGCCGACCCGAAGAACCTCGACACGCTGTACGCCGAGAACACCGGTCTCTTCCGCTCCACCGACGGCGGCAAGACCTTCAAGCTGCTGCCGGCACGGCACGGCGACCACCACGGCATCTGGATCGACCCGACCGACCCGGACCGCATCATCGAGGCGAGCGACGGCGGCGCCTCGATCTCCGTCGATCACGGCGCGACCTGGAGCAGTCAGAATAACCAGCCGACCGCACAGTTCTATCACGTGGCGGTCGACAACCGCTTCCCCTATCACGTCTACGGCGCGCAGCAGGACAATACCAGCGTCGCGATTGCCAGCATGGACGACGACGGCGCCATCGTCGAGCGCGACTGGTACGACGTCTTCCCCGGTGAATGCGGCTTCGTGATCCCCGACCCGCGCGACGCCGACATCGTGTACGGCACGAGTGAGAATCTCGTCGGGCGCTTCAACAAGCACACCATGCAGCTGCAGGCGATCCCGGTGTACCCGATCAACGCCTCGGGTCACGCCGCCAGGGATCTCGAGCATCGCTTCAACTGGACCTCGCCGCTGATGATGTCGCCCTTCGATCCCGACACGCTCTACTTCGGCATGGAGCGGCTCTACCGGACGACCGATGACGGCATGAGCTGGCAAGCGATCAGCCCGGACCTGACGCGCAACGACAAATCCAAGCAGGGGCCCTCCGGGGGTCCGATCACCAAGGACATCACCAGCGTCGAGTACTACGACACGATCTTCGCGATTGCGGGCTCGACGCTGAAGCGCGGCATGATCTGGGTCGGGACCGACGATGGCCTGATCCAGCTCACCCGCGACGATGGCGGCAGCTGGAGCAACGTCACGCCGCACGACATGCCCCCCTGGGGCACGATCAGCATGATCGAGCCCTCGCGCTACGATGCCGGGACCGCCTATGTCGCCGTCGACCGCCACAAGCTCGACGACATCAAGCCTTACGTCCTCGTGACCACCGACGGCGGCCGGACCTGGGGTCGCATCGACGCGGGACTTCCGGACGGATCCTTCGTGCACGCGGTGCGCGAGGACTCGGTGCGGCGCAACCTGCTCTACGCCGCCACCGAAACCGGTGTGTTCGTCTCCTTCGATACCGGACGGCACTGGCAGAGTCTGCAGCTCAACCTGCCGCGCTCGCCGATTCACGATCTGGTCGTCAAGGACAACGACCTCGTGGTCGCAACCCACGGGCGCTCGTTCTGGATCCTGGACGACGTGACGCCGCTGCGCCAGGTGGCGGCGGCCGCCGCCGCCTCGACTGCGTTCCTCTACACCCCCGAGACCGGCTACCGCCTCTACTACCCCGACCAGGTGGATGTGCATCCGCCCAAGGGGCAGAACCCCCCCGCGGGTGCGCTCATCGATTACTACCTGCCCGCGGCGCCGAGCGGCACGCTCCGCCTCGACATTCTCGATGCGCAGGGCGGTGTCGTGCGCCACCTGAGCAGCGCGGCCGAGAAGCAGGCCGAGCAGCCGCCGGAGTGGCCCGACCAGGTGCACGCCGAGGAGACGCTGCCCGCGGCCCAGGGCATGAACCGTTTCGTCTGGGACCTGCGCTATGACTCGCCGGCGCAGATACCCGATGCGTTCTACGAGGGCCTGCCGCCCCGCGGACCGATCGTGCTTCCGGGCAGCTATACGCTGCGCCTCACTTATGCCGGCCAGACGCAGACGGCACCGCTCACCATCGCGCGCGATCCGCGCGTCAAGGGCCCGCTCGCCGGGCTGCAGCAGAAGTTCGCGCTCTCCATGGAGGTGTACCACGATCAGGATGCGTTGCACCGCGCGGTGAACGACATCCGTGCCGTGAAGAGCGCCGTCGAGTCCACGCTCGAGGCGGCGCGGGGCAAACCCCCTGGCGGTGCGCTCGCCGCCGCGGGCCGCGAACTCCTCGAGCGGGCCGCCGCGATCGAGGGAGTGCTCATGCAGGTCAAGATCAAGGGATCGGAAGCCGACCTCAACTTCCCCGGCATGCTGAACGAGCAGATCTACGCCTTCAGCGGCCTGCTCGAGGATGCCGACACGGCGCCCAACGAGCAGGAGGTCGAGACCTATGCTGATCTGCACGCGAGGCTCGGCGCGCAGCTCAAGGACTGGAACGCGCTGCGCGAGTCGCAGCTCACGAGCTTCTGCGCGCACGTCCGCCAGGCGGGCTACGCAGACCGCCTGGGAAGCGCGTGTCCGTGACACGCGCACCCCGCGCCCGCAGCTACGCCCACAGCCGGCGCGACGCCGGCTGTGTGGGCTCGAGGCGCCCAGTGCTCAGGGGCCGGGCGGCGTCGCCGAGTAGTAAGTGCCGATATGACCGCTGGCGAGGATGTGTCCGTCGCGGGCGGCGCGTATCAGGGCGTGATAGAGCGTCTCGGCGTTGGCCGGAAAGTTGGCGAGCGAGGGCACCGTGAGCTTCGTGTCGAGGGCATACACGGTGAACACATAGTGGTGCGCCTCGGGCGCGACACCCTGCGGCGGGCACGGCCCGTCGTAGTTGGGGTCGCCGAAATCGTTGTTGATCTGCGCACCGTACCTGCTGTCGGCAATGCCCGCGCCCGCAGGCAACATCCGCACGTCCGGGGCGATGTTGTACATTCCCCAGTGCGTGAAGCTCGCCGTCGGGTCGTAGAGGATCACCACGAAGCTGCGTGTGTTGTGCGGCACGTGCGACCATTGCAGCTGGGGCGAGTGATCGCCCCCGGGGGCGCCGTTGGCGGTGCAGATGTTGAGGCCGTTGTAGATGTAGTTGTAGATGACGGCGTCGGGCAGCGGCCCGTTCGCGGTGAACGTCGTGCTCGTGACCTCGAGCCCGCCGGCGCCGGCGTCCCATGTCGGCTCCTCGGCGTTCACGGCGCCCAGGGCGAGTCCCGTCATGCTCACGGCCAGCGCCACGCCGATACGCCGCCACGGGATCGAGTTACGGTGAATCATTTGTGAGTCTCCCCAGCCAGGCCTGTGGATTTGTTGTCGGCCGCCGTCGGATGTTACTCCCGCCGTGTTGGTTGTGGATGACCAGCCGCGGCACCAAGCTCGGCCAGAAACGTTGCCGTGAGCGTCACCTGACAGCCGGGGAGGATTTTCCATAACGCTCGAAATCATCGACGCGGCAACCGTCCGCGCGCGGCTCCCGATGCGCGACTGCATCGACGCGATGGTGACCGCCATGACCGGACTCACGCGCGGCACGATCACGGTGCCGCCCCGGATCATCATGCCGCTGGTCGATCAGAGCGGTTACTTCGCCGTCATGCCCGGCTCGGCCGCGGAGCCGCTCGTCTACGGCGCAAAGGTGGCGGGCCTGCATCCGGCGAACCTGGCCGCCGGACGGCCCGTCATTCAGGGCGTGGTCATCCTGTTCGACCATCGCACCGGGACCCCGATGGCGCTGGTCGACGGCGCCGAGATCACGGCGTTGCGCACGGGGGCTGCGAGCGGACTCGCCACGCGGTTGCTGGCGCGGGAGGACGCGCACACGCTCGGACTGCTCGGCTACAGCGTTCAGGCCGATACGCACCTCGAGGCGGTGTGCGCCGTGCGGGAGATCAGCGAGGTGCGCGTCTGGGGCCGCTCCGCCGAGCGGGCGCAGCAGTTCGTGAGCCGGCACGCCGGCCGCTGCCGCGCCCGGCTCGCGGTGGCCGCGACCGCGCGCGAGGCTGCGGCGTGCGATGTCGTCTGCGCCGTCACGGGGGCACGCGAGCCGGTGATCCGCGGCGAGTGGCTGCGGCCGGGCACTCACGTCAACCTGGTGGGCGCGCATGCGCCCAACGCCCGCGAAGCCGACACCGAGCTCATCGTGCGCTCGCGCCTCTACGTCGACTCGAGCGCTGGGGCCTTCAGCGAGGCGGGTGACATCCTGATGCCGATTGCCGAGGGCGCCATCGAGCGATCGCACGTCGTGGGCGAGATCGGCGCGCTGCTGCTCGGACGGATTCCCGGCCGCACCCGGCAGGACGAGATTACGGTCTACAAGTCACTGGGCTCGGTCGCTCAGGACCTGGTCGCTGCGCACCTGGTGTACGCGCGCGGCCGACCCCCCCAGCAGCCGCCTCAGTAGCCGACCGCCCGGCCGCTCTCGTTGCGCGAGTCGCTCGCCCCCAGCCGCTCGCCGCTCTCCGGATCGATCTCGATGCACTCCGCATCGCCCGTACCGCGCAGGGCCACGGTATTACCCTGCGCCTCGAGCAGCCGGATGGTGTCGGGCGAGAAGCGGCGGCGCTCCATGAAGAGCCGATCCGGGATCCACTGCTGGTGGAAGCGCGGTGAATCGACCGCCTCCTGGATGTCGAGGCCGAAGTCCGCCACCCCGAGCAGCACGTTGGCGACGGTCGTGATGATCGTCGGGCCGCCCTCCGCACCCAGCACCAGCCAGAGCTTGCC
>JASHTN010000449.1 GCA_030040525.1 Gammaproteobacteria bacterium
GTAGTTGACGTCGATATTGATGCATATCGCGCCCACCACGCCGTACTCCTTGCGCAGGATCGGGATGGTGGTGCACTTGAAGCGCCGCGCGCCGATCGTGAGCTCGTAGTTGAGCTTGTCCTGGTTCTCGCTCACGCGCCGCATCAGATCGACCAGCAGCGTCGTGGTGCCCATCTCGAGCGAGCGTCCGGTCACCTCGCCGCCTTCGATGCACACGATCGACCGGGTCGGGTTCGACAGGTCGTGAACCAGCACCTCGATCCCCATGTGGGCGAAGCTCCGGCCGATCAGCCGGGCGATGTTGCGATAGTTCTCGAGGAACTCACGCGTGTCGTCGCTCACCGACTTGCCGTGGTACCTGGCGAACAGCCGCTCGTAGGCGCGCAGGTCCTCGGGCCCGAGCTGCTGGCGGACGTTGTTCTGCTCGCCGATGAAGATCAGCTGCCTGGCGGCGCGCATGTCGCGGTTGCTGAGCAGGTGATGCACGCCCAGCCGGAAGTCCTTGAGGCTGAATTCGGCAAATTTCTCCGCTGTCGAGACGTACGGATAGAAGTCATACTGGTGCAGGGACTTTCCCCTGAGGTGCTGGCGCTCGCGGTGCCGGCCGATGACGAACCCGGCGATGATGAGCAGCGCCGACGCGGTGAACTCCGACAGCATCGTGCTGAGCCATTCGCTGTGAAACATGTCGCTCCCCCCGTCTCTTGCTGTTGTCGTCCGGGGCGGCCACGTCGCGCGCGTCCGTTCGCTGCGTGGGACCCGGCGCGTCGCTGCCATCATAGCGGCAGCCGCCGCCGGGGGGCGAGCGCACCGTGATCGGCCTCATCCAACGCGTCAGCAGCGCGGAAGTGCGCATCGACGGCGCGGTCGTCGGCGCCATCGGCCGCGGCATCCTCGTCTTCATCGCCGTCACGCACGGCGACACGCCCGCCTCGGCCGAGCGCCTCCTCGAGCGGGTGTTGTCCTATCGTGTCTTTGCCGATGCCGACGGCCGCATGAACCTCTCGACGCGCGACATCGGCGGGGGACTGCTGCTGGTCCCGCAGTTCACGCTCGCCGCGGACACGACGAAGGGCACGCGCGCGGGGTTCAGCAAGGCCGCCCCGCCCGAGGCCGCGCAGCGTCTTTTCGGCCACCTGCGGGACGCCGCGCAGCGCTCGTATGCCCCTGTTTCCGCAGGTGTATTTGGCGCCGCCATGCAGGTGTCGCTCGTCAATGACGGACCGGTGACGTTCTGGCTCGAGACGGGGTAGGGCGGGCGCCGTGACGCGATCGCGACTTTGCGCGAACTTCTGCGGTCGGAGCGGCTCATTTGACCTATGATCCGAGCTGTTTTTCCGCACCGGCGGAAGCTGTAGTGGAGTGAGGTATGGGTATCGGAATGCGCGAGCTGGTGATCATCCTGCTCGTCGTGCTCATCGTGTTCGGAGCCAAGAAGCTGCGCACGGTCGGTTCGGACCTCGGCCATGCGGTCCGCGGATTCAAGAAGGCGATGAGCGAGGGCGAGGACGAGCAGAGCGCTCCGCCGAAGCAGATCCGCTCCGAGGAAACGGACGCCGAGTTCTCCGAGGTCGCGAAGAAGAGCGACACAGCTTCCAAGAACGAACGGAGCGCGTGATCTGTTCGAAGGGCGGTTCTCGGAAGTCCTGATCATCTTCGTCCTGGCGCTGATCGTGCTCGGGCCGGAGAAGCTGCCCCGCGTCGTCGCCGAGGTCGGGCGCTGGGTCGGCCGGGCGCGCGCCATGGCGCGGCAGTTCCGCGAGCAGCTCGAGGAAGAGGTGGAGCTCGGGGCGGCGCGCAAGGCGCAGGCGGCGCGCACCGCACAGCCCGCCTCCTCCGGTGCGGATCAGCCGGCCGCAGCCGGCCCCGACCCCGCGGCCGCCAGCAGCGCCAACGATGAGCGAAGAACCTGAGCAGCTCGCCGAAGGCACGCTGATCTCGCACCTGCTCGAGCTGCGCGACCGGCTGCTGCGCGCGCTGGTTGCGGTAGGTCTGGCTTTCGTGCCCTGCATGTACTACTCGAACGACATCTTCTCCTTCGTCGCGCAGCCGCTGCTCGCCAAGCTCCCGCAGGGCAGCAATCTCATCGCCACCGGCGTCATGTCGCCGTTCACGACGCCCTTCAAGCTGTCGTTCTTCGTGGCACTGTTCGCCGCCATGCCGTACGTCATCTACCAGCTGTGGGCGTTCGTCGCGCCGGGCCTGTACCGCGGCGAGCGGCGCTTCGCGGTGCCGCTGCTCATCTCCTCGATCTTGCTGTTCTATGCCGGCATGGCCTTCGCCTACTACTTCGTGTTTCCGGTGCTGTTCCAGTTCTTCGCCGGCACCACGCCCAAGGGCGTGGCGATGATGACCGACATCAATAATTACCTCGACTTCGTGCTCACCATGTTCTTCTGCTTCGGGCTCGCGTTCGAGGTGCCGGTCGCGGTGGTGCTGCTGGTCGTCATGGGGCTGGTGCGGCTCGAGAAACTGCAGCGCAACCGCGGCTACGTGCTGATCGGCATCTTCATCCTGGCGGCGCTGCTCACCCCGCCGGACGCGCTCTCGCAGTGCTCGCTGGCCGTGCCGATGTACCTGCTCTACGAAGGCGGGATCCTCATGGCGCGCATCCTCTCGCGCGCGCGCAGCGCCGAATCGCAGCAGAAAGTCGGCGAGAGCTGATGAGCGAGCTCGCCGACGCGACGCTGCCTCCCGCCACCGCCGGCGCGACGATTCTCGGGCAGCCGCGCGGGCTCGCGACGCTGTTCCTCACCGAGATGTGGGAGCGCTTCACCTACTACGGGATCCAGGCGGTGCTGATCCTCTTCATGGTGGCGGCGGCCTCGCGCGGGGGCCTCGGGCTCGACGACCGGACGTCGAACTCGATCTACGGGTTGTTTCTCGGCAGCACTTATCTCCTCGGACTCCTCGGCGGCTGGATCGCCGACCGGCTGCTCGGCGCGCAGCGCGCGGTGGTGAGTGGCGGGATCTTCATCACCGTCGGCAACGTGCTGCTCGCCTTCGGCAGCACCACGCTGTTCTTCGTCGGACTCCTGGTGGTCGCGCTCGGCATCGGGCTCTTGAAGCCCAACGTCAGCGCGCTGGTCGCGGCGCTCTATCCGGAAGGCGGCGCACGCCGCGACGCCGGCTTCTCCATCTTCTACATGGGCATCAATACGGGCGCCTTCCTCGGCGCGCTGATCGTGCCGGAAGTGGCCGACAAGCTCGGCTGGCGCTCGGGCTTCACGCTGTCGGCGCTCGGCATGGCGCTTGGCGTCGTGCAGTTCCTGTGGACGCGGCGCCACCTCGGAGGCGCCGGAGGTGCGGTCGCGCCCGCGAACCGCGGCTCCTGGACGCCGATGGTCGTGCTGGCGGCGCTGCTGGCCGCGGTGGTGCTCCTCGCGGTAAGCGGCATACTGCACATCGATGCGGCGTTGCTGGCCTCGTCCGCCTCGTGGGCGTACGCGTTGCTCGCCGTCGCCTACTTCGTGTACCTGCTGGGCTTCGCGGGACTGAAGGGCGACGAGCGCCGCCGCGCGCTCGTCATGGTGGCGCTCTTCGCCGCCTCGGTCACCTTCTGGGCCGGCTACCAGCAGCAGGGCGCCTCCTTCAACCTCTTTGCCGCACGCTACACCGACCTGCACGTCCTCGGCTGGAATATGCCTCCGGGCGTGCTGCAGGCGGTGAATCCGCTGTTCGTCATCACCCTCGCCGGCGTGTTCGCGGCGCTGTGGCTGGCACTCGGCCGGCGCGGCCGCGATCTGTCCACGGGCGCCAAGTTCGGCGCAGGCCTGATCCTCCTCGGCGCCGGGTTCCTCGTCATGTACTTCGCGGCACGGCACGTGCTCGCAGGCAGCGTGGTGCTGCCGACCTGGCTCGTCTGCACCTACTTCCTGCACACCTGCGGCGAGCTATGCCTGTCGCCCGTAGGACTCTCTTCCATGAGCAAGCTCGTGCCGCAGCGCTTCGTCGGGCAAGCCATGGGCATGTGGTTTCTGTCGCTCGCGCTCGGCGGCAACCTCGCCGGACAGCTCTCCGGCACTTACGATCCGGGTCACCTCGAGTCGCTCCCGGGCCTGTTCCTCAGGATCTTCTGGTATGGCGTGATCGCCGGGGCGGTGATGCTGGCGCTGACGCCGCTCGTGAAGCGCATGATGGCCGGAGTGAGATGA
>JASHTN010000450.1 GCA_030040525.1 Gammaproteobacteria bacterium
CGCGGCCCGCGCGGCTGGCGCCGTGGGTGCGGGCGGCGCGAACAGCCGCGCCGCGGCATGCATCAGCTGCGTCACCGTGATCTCGCCCTCGCCGAGCAGTTGATGGAGATGCTCGCTGTCACGCGCCTTGAGCTCGCGGGCGAGGACTGCGAGCTGTGGCGCGCCCAGACCGATGCGGGCGAGCTCGCGCTCGGCGATCTCGCGCCCCGCACTGCGGTTGTCACCAACGTCCTGCCGGCGGAACCACGCCCGCACCTTGCTGCGGTTGCGCGCCGAGGCGAGGTAGCCCTGCTCGGGGGCGAGCCAGTCACGGCTCGGGGCCTCGTGTTTCGCCGTGATGATCTCGACGATCTCGCCGTTCGTGAGTGTGTGGGTGAGCGGCACGATCCGGCCATTCGCCTTGGCCCCGCGACAACGGTGGCCGAGCGAGGTGTGGATGGCGTAGGCGAAATCGAGCGGCGTCGCGCCGCGCGCCAGGTCGACGACCTCGCCCTTGGGGGTGAGCGCGTAGACCCGATCCTCGAACAGCTCGCTGCGCATCCCCTCGAGGAAGTCGCGCTCGCTGTCGCCACCCTCCTGGGGCTCGAGCAGCCGGCGCACCCACTCGATCTTGCGCTGGTAGCCGGGGTCGGCGCCGCCTTCCTTGTAGGTCCAGTGTGCAGCCACGCCGAGCTCGGCGTGCTCGTGCATCTCGCGGGTCCGGATCTGCACCTCAACGCTGCGACCGTGCGGTCCGATCACTGCGGTGTGGATCGAGCGGTAGCCGTTGGCCTTCGGCGTCGCGACGTAGTCGTCGAACTCCCCGGGGATGTAGGGCCAGCGGCCGTGGACGACGCCGAGCGCGGCGTAGCACTCGGGGATCGACCCCACCACGACCCGCACCGCACGCACGTCGAACAGCTGCTCGAACACCACCTGCTTGCGCTGCATCTTGCGGTGGATGCTATACATGTGCTTCGGCCGCCCATGAACCTCGGCGCCGACACCGGCGTGGCTGAGGAGCGTGCGCAGCTCCTCGCACAACGCCTCGATATAGCGCTCGCGGTCGGCGCGCCGCTCGTTGAGCGCGGCGGTGATGCGCCGATACTCCTCGGGCTCGAGGTAGCGGAAGGCGAGATCCTCGAGCTCCCACTTCAGTTGCCACACGCCCAGCCGGTTGGCGAGCGGCGCGTAGATGGCGCGTGCCTCGAGCGCGCGGCGCGCGCGCTCCTCGGCGCTGAGCTCGCGCGCGTGGCGCAGCGCGACCAGCTCCTCGGCGAGCCGCGCCAACATCAGCCGCGGATCGCTCACCACCGCGAGCAGCATCTTGCGCAGCGTCTCCGCCTGGCGCGCATCGAGCCCGTGAGCGGGCGACCAGTCGCGCGGCAGCCCCAACGCACCGATGCGGGTCAGCGCCACGGCGATGTCCGCCGCCGGGCGGCCGACGATCAGCGCGGCCTGCTCGGGCGTGAGACCGGTGCGTGCGAGCAGCGGTCGCGCCAGCAGCGCACGCGCGAGCTCGGCGTTCGCAGTGAGCCCGCCGAGGATCTCGGCGGCCTCGGCGGCGAGCTCGAGATCCGCGGGCAAGCGCGCGTTGCTGCGCTCGAGCGCGGCGCGTGCGCCGCTGATGGCGTCGCGGACTGCGGGCGGGCAAAGTTGAGTGGTTTCCACGGCTGCGGGATTTCCGGGCGCTCACGCTTGCCGCCGCCTGCGGCGGCGTGTCGTCCACGGTGGATTGCCGCTATCATACAGGGGTGTTCCCTGGCACGGCGGGTCGCGCACACTCGAGTCATGACCGGTCACCGCAAGTGGGCTGAGATTCGCCGGGCCAGGCGCGTGCGGGCGGCACCACCGCCGGCAGACGCCGCGCTGGAGACGGTACGCTTCGAGGGCTACGGCCCGGGCGGAGCCGCCGTGCTGGTGGAGTGCGTGACCGGCGATCGCGGCCGCACGGGAGCTGCCGTGCGCCGCACCTTCGTGCAGCATGGCGGCAAGCTGGGCGCCGATGGCTCGGTGAGCTATCTCTTCAACACGGTAGGACTGATGGTTTACCCGCCGGGCACCGACGAGGAGCGGCTCATGCAGGTCGCGCTCGAGGCGGGCGCCGAGGATGTGGTGCCGAGCTCGGATCGTTCGGTGGAGGTGCTCGCCGATCCGCTCGAGCTCGAGACCGTGCGCTCGGTGCTGACGCACCATGGCTTCGCTCCGGCGAGCGCCGAGGTGACGCAGCGTGCCGCGACCTCGATGGAGCTGACGGGTGAGCCGGCCGAGCTGATGGTGCACCTGCTGGACGCGCTCGAGCAGCTCGACGAAGTACGGAACGTCTATTCGAATGTCGAGATATCGGACGAGGTCCTGGCGCGCATTTGACCCGGCTGCGGCCGGCGTTACCGCGTTCGTTCCGGCGGACAGCGTGCGTATCCTCGGCCTCGATCCCGGCTCGCGGCGCACCGGCTTTGGCGTGATCGACTGCCGCGGCGGCGTGCTCACGCTGTGCGCGCACGGTTGCCTGAACGTGGCTGGTGCCGCGCCGGCGGCGCGGCTGCGCTTGATCTTCCAGGGTCTGGCTGAGCTCGTTTCGCAGCACGCGCCCGCGGAAGTTGCGGTGGAGCGCGTGTTCGTGAGCCGCAATGCCGACAGCGCGCTCAAGCTGGGCCAGGCCCGCGGGGCGGCACTGTGCGCGGTGCCCGGCGGCATCCCGGTGTTCGAGTACGCGCCGCGGGCCATAAAGCTGGCGCTGGTGGGCTCGGGTGCGGCGGAGAAGTTTCAGGTGGCCCACATGGTGAGGACGTTGCTCGGGATCGGTGTGCGGCTGTCCGCCGACGCCGCGGACGCGCTCGCCGTGGCGGTGTGCCATGCGCATGCGCGCCGCCTGAGCGTACTGGCGCGCGCGGCGCTTGCGCCCCGTGCCCGGCAGGCGGCCCGATGATCGGCGCGGTGCGCGGACGCCTCGCGTCCAAGGCGCCTCCGCAGCTCACCGTGGACGTCGGCGGCCTCGGCTACGAGCTTGAGGCGCCGATGTCGACGTTCTATCGCCTCCCGGCAGTCGGCGAGGAGGTGCGGCTGCTGACGCACCTGGTGGTACGTGAGGAC
>JASHTN010000451.1 GCA_030040525.1 Gammaproteobacteria bacterium
CGCCCGCGGTACGCAGCAGCTGCCAGCGGCCGCGCAGCCGCTCGAGCCTGAGTCCCGCAGCCTGCGGTGCGACCGCCTGCCACGCGAGACCTTGGGCGGCGAGCGTGCCACCGGCCGATACCACGCGCCCGTGGTCGAACCTGACCTGCAGCGCGAGGTTGCCGCTGCCTGCGAGCGGCAGCTCGTCCGCGGGCGCGAGCCCCGCGAGCGCAGCGCGCCAGCCGGCAAAGTCCAGCCGCTCGGCGTCGGCCTCGAGCGTCGCGCCCGGCATCAATGCCGCATTCGGCTTGGTGAGGAGATCGAGCCGCGCGTGCGCCGCGGTCCCCAGGCTCTGCGGCAACAGCACGGTGGCCTCGGCTGTGACGCGGGCGCCGGTGCGGTGCAGGGTGATGCGGCGAATCGCGAGCTCGAGCGGCGAGCCTGCGCCGCCCGCGGCAGGCAGGCGCAGTGTGCCGCCTTCGATGTCGACGCGCGTGCCGCGCCAGTTGCACAGAATGCGTGCCCCCGCAGTCAGCGTCGCCTCCTGCGGCGGGGCGACGGGCGGTGCGCTGTTGGTGCGTGCGGCGCGCGCGAAGTGCGGACCGTCGCTCAGGTCGATGGCGGGATTCTCGAGCGTGATGCGCGCGGCGGCGGGCCCGCCGCTGCGCAGCATGCGCCAGGTGTCGAAATCCACCAGCAGCGTCGGTGCCCGCAGCAGTACGCCCGCAGCGCCCGGCTCGGCGAGCTCCACCCCGCGGAACACGGCCTGCGGACCGTACCAGCCCCAGCGCAGTCCGAGCTCGCTGAAGCGCACCTCGAGTCCGGTCTGCGAGTGGATCAGCTCCTCGAGCGCGGCACGCTGCTGCGGCACGCGCGCCAGCGCCAGCGCCCAGGCAATGAGTCCGGCAGCGACGAGCACCGCGGCGCTCCCGGTCGCGAGCGCCAGCATCTGCAGGCCGCGCCCAAGGGGCAGGCATGCGCGCCGGAGCGGTGCGCCGGCGGCGCCCGGCTCGGCGGCGGGCGCGGCTCGCGTGCCATGCATCGGAGTGAGCCTCTAAACGAGAACCACGTCGTACTGATCGACGCCGTAGAGCGCCTCGACCTGCAGGCGGATCGGCCGGCCGACCTGACCCTCGAGCTCCGCCAGCGTGGCGGACTCCTCGTCGAGCAGGCGATCTACGACGTCCTGATGAGCCAGTATCAGCAGCTCGCGGCTGGCAAACTGCCGGCTCTGTCGCACAATCTCCCTAAAAATCTCGTTGCACACGGTCTCCGGGGTGCGCACGAAGCCGCGACCCTCGCAGCTTGGACACGGCGCACACAACAGGTGTTCCAGGCTCTCGCGGGTGCGCTTGCGGGTCATCTCGACCAGGCCCAGGGGTGAGAGGCTCACGATGTGAGTCTGCGCACGATCGCCGGCGAGCGCGCGCTCGAGGGCGGTGAGCACCGCGCGGCGGTGCGGCTCGTCGCGCATGTCGATGAAGTCGATGATGATGATGCCGCCGAGATTACGCAGCCGCAGCTGCCGGGCGATGCTGACCGCCGCCTCGAGGTTGGTGCGGAAGATCGTCTCCTCGAGGTTGCGGTGGCCGACGTAGGCGCCGGTGTTCACGTCGATGGTGGTCATCGACTCGGTCTGGTCGATCACCAGGTGGCCGCCGGATTTCAGCTGCACCTTGCGGTCGAGCGCCCGGGCGATCTCCTCCTCGACCCCGTTCAGGTCGAACAGCGGCCGCGGGCCGCCATACAGCTCGATGACGGATGCCGACCCCGGGGCGAAGGTGGCGGCGAACTCCAGCATCCGGGCGTGCTCGCGCGCGGAATCGACCAGCACGCGGCTCACGCCGTGCGCCAGCTCGTCGCGCAGCACGCGCAGCGTCAGCGGCAGGTCCTCGTGCACAACGCTGCCGGGGGGCGCCGCGGCGGCCCGGGCGCACACGTGCTCCCAGAGCCGCTCGAGATACGCCATGTCCTGCTGCAGGCTCTCCGCCGTGGCGCCCTGCGCCGCAGTGCGCACGATGTAGCCGCCGGCAGGGTGCTCGCCCGCGAGGGCGCTCATGGCGAGCTTGAGCCGGGTGCGCTCGGCCTCGTCCTCGATGCGCGCGGACACCCCGATCGCCTGACCGCGCGGCAGGTACACGAGGTACCGCGAGGGCAGCGCGATGAACGTGGTGAGACGTGCCCCCTTGCTGCCGATCGGGTCCTTGATGACCTGCACGAGAATGTCTTCGCCGGCATTGACCAGGCGGCGGATGTCCTCGGGCGGCGTGGGTGCGGCGGCGGCGGCGGTGGCGATGGTCGCCTCGGCCGCGCTGCTGGCGATGTCGGCGGCGTGCAGGAACGCGGTCCGCTCGAGCCCGATCTCGACGAACGCCGCCTGCATGCCGGGCAGCACCCGCGAGACGCGTCCCTTGTAGAGGTTGCTGACCAGCCCCTTGCGGCTGGTGCGCTCGACCTGGACCTCCTGGACCACGCCGTTGTCGAGAACCGCGGCGCGGGTCTCGCGCGGCGCGACGTTGACCAGGATCTCGATGCTCACGGCGCCGGTCTCGTGCCTTGCGCCTGCCCGAGGGCGCACGGCACGCCGGCCGCCGCGAGCAGCTGCGCGGTCTCGTAGAGCGGCAGCCCGACGACACCCGAGTAGCTGCCGCTCAGGTGCTCGACGAACACCGCACCGCGCCCCTGGATCGCGTAGCCACCCGCCTTGTCGCGCGGCTCGCCGCTGTCCCAGTAGGCAGCGCACTCCGCCGCGCTGATGGCACGCAGGCGCACCTCGCTCGCGCTCAGGCGGAAGGCGACCCCGGCGGAGTGTGCGAGCGCCACCGCGGTGAGCACCCGGTGAGTGCGCGCGGCGAGTGCCAGCAGCATCGCAGCGGCAGCGGCGCGGTCGCGCGGCTTGCCGAAGATCGTCTCATCGAGCACCACCGCCGTGTCGGCCGCCAGCACCGGCAGGTCTACGCCGCGCGCGCGCACGGCGAGCGCCTTGGCGCACGCCACGCGCACCACGTAGTCCGCGCCGGCCTCGCGCGGCGCCAGCGTCTCGTCGATGTCGGCGGGATGCACCAGGTAAGGCACGCCGAGCTGCGCGAGCAGCTCACGGCGCCGCGGTGACACCGAGGCGAGGCATACGAGCGGACTCGGGTCGGACATGTGCTCAGCGCACCCCGCGCACCATCGTCAATCGCGGTGGTACGGGTGGTTGGCGAGCAGGCTGTGAGCCCGATAGAGCTGCTCGACGAGCAGCACGCGCGCGAGCGCATGCGGCAGGGTGAGTCGCGACAGCGCCAGCCTCATATGGCTGCGCCCGAGGACCTCGGGTGCATGGCCGTCCGGCCCGCCGATCAGAAATGCCAGATCCCGTCCCTCCTGCATGCGCTTGCCGAGCCAGGCGGCAAGCTCGCGCGTCGAGAACTCGGTGCCCCGCTCGTCCAGACTCACGACGTACTCCTCCGGGCGCAGCGCCGCGAGCACCCGCTGTCCCTCGAGCGCCACGGCCCGCGCGGACGCGTCACCGCGGCGCTCACCCGTGCCGATCTCGATCAGCTCGACCGGCAACTGCGAGCGTAGTCGTGTTATGTAATCTTCGCACGCGGCGCGCACCCAGCCGGGCGGGCGCGTGCCCACGGCGATCACGCGCAGGCGCATAAGGAAGCGGGCTTCAGGGCGCGGCGCGCCGCCGGCGGCCCAGGGCCTGAACCACCGCGGCCGGTGTGCTCTCCCACAGGCTCTCCAGGCCGTAGAACTCGCGCACCCGCGGCAGCATGACGTGCACCACGACGTCCTGCAGGTCCACCAGCACCCACTCGCCGTCGCGCGCCCCCTCGATGCCGAGCGGGCGGAAGCCCGCCGTCTTCGCCTTCTCCACCACGCGCTCGGCGATCGAGCGTACGTGGCGGTCGGAGTTGCCGGAAGCAATGACCATGGTATCCGCGATATCCGTCAGGCCCCTCACATCCAGCACCCTGACGTTGACGGCTTTCATGGCATCGAGCGCGGTCGTCACAGCGTGTTGCAGGGGCGAGGCGCGCTCCGCAGCGGGGCGCAGGCGTGTATGGGTGGTCATGTGCTTAAGCGGGTTCTCCTGTCGTGCGTCCTGAGGTCCGGGAGCCTCGGGGGGGAGCATAGCACCTCGTCTCGAGAATGATCTGCCGCACCTGGTCGGGTACCAGGTAGTGCGGGTCGCGCCCGGCGGCGAGCAGCGCGCGCAACTCCGTCGACGAGATCTCGAGCTGCGTCACTGCGCGCACGTACACGCGCCCGGCCGGCCGCTCGTGCAGATCGCGCACCGTGCCGGTGCCGTAGTCGACGAGCAGCTCGCCGAGCGGGCCGCGCTTCGGGGCCTTCCAGCCCGGCCGATGCGCCACCACGATGTGCGCCAGCCCGAGCAGCTCGCGCCACCGGTGCCAGTGCGGCAGGCCGAGAAAGGCGTCCATGCCGAGCAGCAGGCACAGCGAGCGTGCCGGCTGCTCGGCACGCAGCTCGCCCAGCGTGTCCACCGAGTACGACATGCCGCCGCGGCGCACCTCGCGGTCGTCGACGACGAAGCCGGGTTGATCGGCCACCGCGGCCTCGACCATCCGCAGCCGCAGCTCGGCGTTCGCATAGATCTGGTCACGATGCGGAGGATTGCCCGCCGGCAGGAAGCGCACTTCCGCGAGCTGCAGCTCCTGCCACAGCTCGAACGCAGTGCGCAGGTGCCCGCAGTGGATCGGATCGAAGGTGCCGCCGAAGATCCCGATCGGCCGCATGGGCTCAGGGCGCCGGCAGCGGCGCGCGCCGCGGTGCCGCGGGTACCGCCGTCGCACACAGCTCGGCGGTGAGCAGCGCCAGCTCGTCCCACGCCTCCCCCGCGAGGCGTCCCTT
>JASHTN010000452.1 GCA_030040525.1 Gammaproteobacteria bacterium
GAGACCGCGAAGCGCTCCGAGGCGCCGAACGCGCCGTCCTGGACCCGCGGCATGTCATGATCTCCGGGCAACTCCACCGTCGGCATGTCGAGAAAGGCGGCGAGCCCCGGCAGCGCCGCCGACAGCGGGTGGCGGATGCGTACGGTGTTGCGCCGGCCCCAGCTGCAGTGCGCGAGATCGGCGCAGCTGCCGAGGAGCTCCGCGATCGTCGCATCGACCTGCGCGAGCAGCAGCGCCTGCCAGTCGGCGTAGCCGGAGCTGAGCCAGTTGAGGCTCCCGCTCCGCGAGTTGACCAGCCGCCACAGCGGACCCTCAAACTGCGCCGGCGGCGCGTAGCGGTCCGCGGCGGGCACTCCGAGGCCGTCGAGGAGCATGTCCCAGACCACATCCTGAGTCCGATCGTGATAGGCGCGCACCAGCCGGTAGCCCACCGCATCGACGCTGGCGCGCGCGTTCCACGCCTGGATCAGGCGGCGGAACTCCGCGCGCTGCGCATGGCCGGCGAGGCTCACCGGATCGAGCAGGCCGAGCAGTAGCTCGCGCCAGCGCGCCAGGAACCGCGCGCGGTCGTCGAGCTGGACGCGCAGCATGTCGGCAGGCGTGACGCTGCCGGTGAGCGCCATGAGGTCGTCGCGGATCTGGCCGGCACGCGCCCCGAGATCGTATTCCGAGCCGAGCGCGGCGATCTCGCCGCCGATCAGCTGCTCATCGCGGGCATCGTCGGCGACGCGGGCGTTGGCGGTCCAGATCACCCCCGAGGGCGGATCGACGATCCGCGGGTGGTCGGCGGGCGTGGTCCACGGCGCACCCTGGCGCGCGCGCCCGGCGCCGGTGTCCTCGGGAATGCGGCCGAAGATGCTCCAGGCGATGTGGCCGTCGCGGTCGCCGACCACGAGGTTCTGGTGCGGGATGCCGACGCGCGGTGCGAGCTCGAGCGCCTGCTGGACCGAGGTGGCGCGCTCCATCGCCAGCAGCACGAGGTTGGTCGCCTGCGGCTGCTGCGCGAGCCACGCGCCGAACCAACACTCGTGGTGCGCCGGATCGGCGCGCAGCAGCACGCCGCGGGAGCTCGAGCGCACCGCGAGCGTCACGGGCGCGGCCCCGTGCACGCGGATCTCCTCGGTCACCACCGTGAGCGGCACCGGGCCTGAAGGCGTGGTCAGCTCGTGCTCGCCGGTCGCGGTGCACGGTACCAGCTCGACATCGATCCAGTCGCCGTAGCTGTTGGTGAAGCCCCAGGCGACGCGTCCGTTGGAGCCGGCCACCAGCAGCGGCGCCCCGGGAAGGGTGACGCCGTTGAGATCGAGCGCCGGCCCCCCGGGGCCGGCCGCCGTCTCGAGCCGTGCGTGATACCAGACCGGCGGCACCCGCTGTCCGAGATGCATATCGTTGGCGACGAGCGCCGCGCCGCTGCGTGTCAGCCGGCCGGCGACTGCCCAGTTGTTGCTCGCACCGCTGCCCGCGGCCTTGTCGGTCCCGGTGGCCGGCCGGGGCCCGCCCGGCGCAGCCACGCGGATATCGAGCGCATCGCTCCCCGGCACCGGCGTGGGCGCCGTGCGGTCCGCCGCCGGCGCGACCCCGTCGGGCGCGTCCCACTCGGTGCCACGCGGATAGAGGAAAGCGAGCGCGCACTTCCACCCGCCGCAGTCGGCACCGCCCAGGCGCGCGTTGATCGCCTGGCGCTGGATCTCGCGGCGGAAGCCGTTCGCCTGCAGGTCCCACCACATGGCGTACTCCACCAGGATGGAGTCTTCCACCCGCCACGGAGCCGGCGGCGCGCCCAGCAGCCAGTACTCCCAGGGGCGGCCGCCGAGCTGCTCGAGTCCCGCATTCACGCCGCGGGCGTAGGCTTCGAGCAGCGCACGATCAGTAGCGTCCGACTGCGCCAGCACCTCGCCCGCGACGTGACGGAAGCGGAACAGGCGGATCCTGCGGTCCTGATCCAGCGCCGCCGGACCGAGGAGCGCGCCGAGCTCGCCCGCGGCGAGGCGGCGCGACAGATCCATCTCGAAGAAACGGTCCTGTGCGTGCGCGAAGCCGGTGGCGAAGGCGAGGTCGGTGCGGTTCGCCGCGGTGATCGTCGGCACGCCGCGCGCATCGCGCGCGATCGTCACGCGCGCGCCGAGGTCCGCAACCTGCAGCGTGCCGTCGAGCCGCGGCAGCGAGGCACGCAGCACGCCGTAGACGAGCGCCAGCGCAGCCAGCACCGCCGCCGCGGCGGCCGCGCACAGGTAGCCGAGCTTGCGCATGCGACGGCGCTCCCTGAAGGTGCGGCGTGGCGCTACTCGAGCGCCACCCGCAGAATCTGCATGGAGTTGGTCCCGCCCTGCACCCCGGACTGCTCGCCCCGGGTGAGGATCACGCGGTCGCCCGGCCTCACCAGCCTGAGCTCGAGCAGCCGCGCGAAAAGCGCCTGGTAGAGGCTGCCGGCGACCGTGTGCCCGGTGACGTCGAAGGTCACGGGGTACACGCCGCGATAGAGCGTCGTGCGCCGGCGCGTCGCCTCGTGACGCGTGAACGCGTAGATCGGGATGTCCGAGCGGATGCGCGACATCCACAGCGGTGTCGCCCCCGACTCGGTGAACGCGACGATGGCGCTCAGCTTCATGTGGTTGGCCGTGTACATCACGGCCATCGCGATCGCCTCTTCGGTGCCCTCGAACTGTCCCTCGAGCGCGCGCTGCCGGGAGCGCGCGTGGGAGAGCTGGTACTTCTCGGCGCCCTCGATGACCTGCACCATCGCCTCGACGGCCTTCAGCGGGTAGCGGCCGGTGGCCGACTCCGCCGAGAGCATCACCGCATCCGTGCCGTCCATCACGGCGTTGGCCACGTCGCTGACCTCGGCGCGCGTCGGCACCGGGTTCTGGATCATCGACTCCATCATCTGCGTCGCGGTGATCACCACGCGGTTGCGCGCAATGGTCTGGTGGATGATGGTCTTCTGCAGCCCGGTGAGCTCCGCGTAGCCCATCTCCACGCCCAGGTCGCCGCGCGCCACCATCACCACGTCGGAGGCGTCGATGAGGCCGGCGAGGTTGTCGATGGCCTCGTGGCGCTCGATTTTGGCGACGATGCGGCCTTCGCCGCCGGCGGCGCGCAACAGCTCCCGGGCCTGGTGGATGTCGGCGGCTTCGCGCGCGAACGATACCGCCATGTAATCGATGCCCTCCTCGGCCGCGAACTGGATGTCCTCGCGGTCACGCTCCGAGATGCACGGCGCCGAGATGCCGCCTCCCTGGCGGTTGAGTCCCTTGCGGTCCGAGAGCTCGCCGCCGACGCGCACGCGCGTCTCGACGGCCGTCGCGCCGACCCGCTCGACCTCGAGCACGATCTGTCCGTCGTTGAGCAGCAGCGTGTCGCCCGCCGCCACGTCGCGCGGCAGGTCCCTGTAGGCAACACCCACCCGGGCCGCCGTGCCGGCCCTGGGATCGAGCGCGGTATCGAGCGTGAACAGCGCGCCTTCGGTCAGCTGCACCCGCCCCTCGCGAAAGCACTCGATGCGGATCTTCGGGCCGCCGAGGTCGAGCAGCACGCCCACGCAGCGATCGGCGTGCTGTGCCGCCTGGCGCACCAGCTGCAGGCGTCGCCTGCGATCGGCGATCGTGCCGTGCGAGGCGTTGAGACGCGCGACATCGACGCCGGCGCGCAGCATCTGCGTCAGCACTTCGAGGTTGTCGGTCGCCGGCCCGACGGTGGCCACGACCTTGGTACGTCGCGGCATCAGGTGCGCCCTCCCGCCTGCGCGCGCTCCTCGAGCACGGTCACGGCCGGCAGCGGCCGGCCCTCGACGAACTCGAGGAAGGCGCCGCCGCCGGTCGAGATGTAGGAGATGCCGTCCTCGACCCCGTACTTCTCGATCGCCGCGAGCGTATCGCCGCCGCCGGCGAGCGAAAACGCCTTGCTGCGCGCGATCGCCCGCGCCACGGTGCGCGTGCCCTCGCCGAACTGCTCGAACTCGAATACGCCCACCGGCCCGTTCCAGATGATGGTGCCGGCCGCCTGCAGCAGCTCGCTGCAGCGATCGGCGCTGTCGGGGCCGATGTCGAGGATCATCTCATCGGGGCGCACCTGGTTCACCGCACGCACGTCGGCATGCGCGGTGGCGGCGAACTCCTTGCCTACCACCACGTCGACCGGCAGCGGCAGGCCGGCGCCGCGCAGCGCGGCCTGCTGCATCAGCCGCCGGGCAACGTCCAGCATCTGTGCCTCGTGCAGCGACTTGCCGACCGCCACGCCGCTCGCGGCGAGGAAGGTGTTGGCAATGCCGCCGCCGACGATCAGCTGATCGACCCGGCCGAGGAGCGACTCGAGCACCGTGAGCTTGGTCGACACCTTCGCGCCCCCGACCACCGCCACCAGCGGCCGCGCCGGCTGCTCGAGGGCGCGCTCCAGCGCCTCGAGCTCGCCCACCAGCAGCGGACCCGCGCACGCCACCGGTGCGAAGCGCGCCACCCCGTGCGTACTCGCTTCGGCACGATGCGCCGTGCCGAAAGCGTCCATCACGAACACATCGCACAGCGCCGCCATGCGCCGCGCGAGCTGCTCGTCGTCGCGTTTCTCGCCGCGGTTGAAGCGCACGTTCTCGCACAGCACCGCACTGCCGGCGGCGCACTCGACACCGTCGAGCCAGTCCTTGCGCAGCGGCACCGGCTTGCCGAGCAGCTCCGACAGGCGCCTCGCGACCGGCGCCAGCGACAGCGCCGGATCCTCCCGGCCCTCCTCCGGCCGGCCGAGATGCGACAGCACGCACACCCTGGCGTGCTGATCGAGCGCATAGCGGATCGTCGCCAGCGAGGCGCGGATGCGCGCATCGCTCGTGACCACGCCGTCGCGAACCGGCACATTGAGATCCTCGCGGATCAGGACCCGCCTGTTGCGCAGGTCCGCATCCGTCATGCGCAGCACCTTCATGCGGCGCGCGGCGTCAGCGCGCCCGCGACCACGCCAGCGTGGTATCGAGCATGCGGTTGGAGAAGCCCCATTCGTTGTCGTACCAGGCGCACACCTTGACCAGCGTGCCGTCGATCACCTTGGTGAGCGTGGCGTCGAAGATCGAGGAATGCGCATCGTGGTTGAAGTCGATCGAGACCAGCGGCGCCTCGTTGTAGGCGAGGATCCCCTTGAGCGCACCCGCGGCCGCATCCTTCAGCGCGGCGTTGACCTCCTCCACGGAGGTCGCGCGCCGGGCGCTGAAGGTCAGGTCGACGAGCGAGACGTTGATGGTCGGCACGCGCACCGCGAAGCCGTCGAGCTTGCCCTTGAGCTCGGGCAGCACGAGCCCGACCGCCGCGGCAGCCCCGGTCTTGGTCGGGATCTGCGACTGGGTAGCCGAGCGCGCGCGGCGCAGGTCGGGATGGTAGACGTCGGTGAGCACCTGGTCGTTGGTGTAGGCGTGGATCGTGGTCATGATCCCGGCGGCGATCCCGACCTTCGCATGCAGCACCTTGGCGACCGGTGCCAGGCAGTTGGTGGTGCAGGAAGCGTTGGAGATCACGGTGAAGCTGCTCCTGAGCACCTCGTGATTGACACCGTAGACGATGGTCGCGTCCACGTCCTCGCCGCCGGGTGCGGAGATCACGACCTTGTTCGCACCGCCTCGCAGGTGCGCGCCGGCCTTCGCCTTGGTGGTAAAGAGCCCGGTGCACTCGAGCACGTACTCGACGCCGAGCTCGCCCCACGGCAGCTTCGCCGGATCGCGCTCGGCGAGCACGCGGATGCGGTCGCCGTTGACGATCATGCTATCGCCGTCGACCTGCACTTCGCCCGGGAAGCGGCCGTGCACGCTGTCATGGCGCGTCAGGTGCGCGTTGGTCTTCGGCTCGGCCAGATCGTTGAGCGCCACGATCCTGAGCTCGCCGGTGCGCCCCGACTCGTAGAGCGCGCGCAGGGTGTTGCGGCCGATGCGCCCGTAACCGTTGATCCCGACCCTGATTGCCATGCGATTCAGACCTCCAGCAATGCGCGCAGCTGCTGCGCCACATTATCAGCGGTGAAGCCGAAATGCGCCAAAGCCTCCGCCCCTTTGCCGGAGGCGCCGTAGCGGTCGATGCCGAGGACCCGCCCGGCGCTGCCGACGTAACGCCACCAGCACTGCGTCGCTCCGGCCTCGACCGCCAGGCGGCGCGTCACGGCACGCGGCAAAACGCTCTCCCGCCAGGCAGCGTCCTGCGCGTCGAAAGCGTCGGTCGAGGGCATCGACACGAGCCGCACGCGCCGGCCGGCGGCGTTGAGCGCATTCACGGCCGTAGCGGCGATTCCGACCTCGGAGCCCGTGGCAATGACCAGCGCCTCGGGCATGCCGCTGCAATCGATTAGCACGTAACCGCCGCGGCGCATGGAGCTCAGCTGCGCGGCGCTGCGCGGCTGCTGCGGCAGGGCCTGGCGGGTCAGCACCAGCGCCGAGGGTCCGCGGCGCTCGATCGCCAGCGTCCACGCGACCGCGGTCTCCGCCGCATCGCACGGCCGCCAGAGGCTGAGGTGCGGCATGGCGCGCAGGCTCGAGAGGTGCTCGATCGGCTGATGGGTCGGACCGTCCTCGCCGAGCCCGATCGAATCGTGCGTGTACACGAGGATGACGCGCTGCTGCATGAGACAGGCGAGCCGCACGGCGTTGCGCGCGTAGTCGGAGAACACGAGGAACGTGCCGCCGTAGGCAATGAAGCCGCCGTGCACCGCCACGCCGTTCAGGAAGCCGGTCATGCCGAACTCGCGCACGCCGAAGTGCAGGTAATCGCCGCGGTCCTCCTGCGGGATGATGGTCTGCGCCCCCTTGAAGAACGTGTTGTTGGAGCCGGTGAGGTCGGCGGAGCCGCCGAGCACTTCCGGCAGCACCGGCGCGAGCACATTGAGCGCGGCCTGCGAGGACTGGCGCGTCGCCTGCGGCGCCGTCTGCGCGGCGAGCGCCTCCAGCGTCTGCGCTGCGGTGTCGCGCCAGTTCTCGGGCAACTCACCGCGCACGCGCCGCTCGAACTCGCGCGCCTGCTGCGGGAAGGCGCTCGCATAGCGCGCGAACAGCTCGCGCCACCCGGCCTCGAGCGCCGCGCCCTGCGCACGGTGATCCCACGCCGCGCGGATCTCATCCGGCACCACGAACGGCGGATACGGCCAGCCGAGCTCGCGCCGCGCCGCGGCCACTTCGTCGGCTCCGAGTGCCTCGCCGTGCGCCTCCTTGGTGCCCTGGCGGTGCGGCGCCCCGTAGCCGATGATGGTCTTGCAGCAGATGAGCGAGGGACGCTGCGTTTCGGCGCGCGCCGCGCGGATCGCGCTCGCCACCGCCTCGCCGTCCAGGCCGTCGACGCCCGCCACGACGTGCCAGCCGTAAGCGGCGAAGCGCGCGGGCGTGTCGTCCCTGAACCAGCCCGCGACCTTGCCGTCGATCGAGATGCCGTTGTCGTCGTAGAGCACGAGCAGCTTGCCCAGGCCGAGCGTGCCCGCGAGCGAGCAGGCTTCGTGGGAGATGCCCTCCATCAGGCAGCCGTCGCCGCAGAACGCGTAGGTGTAATGATCGACGATCGCGAGGTCCGGGCGGTTGAACTCGCTGGCCAGCAGCCGTTCCGCACACGCCATGCCGACTGCGTTCGCGAGCCCCTGCCCGAGCGGCCCGGTGGTCGTCTCGATGCCGAGCGGCGGGTCGTGCTCCGGATGCCCCGGAGTCTTGCTGCCGAGCTGGCGGAAATTCCTGATATCCTCGAGGGTGAGCGGATAGCCGGTGAGATGCAGCGCCGAGTACAGGAGCATCGAGCCGTGACCGTTCGAGAGCACGAACCGGTCGCGGTCCGGCCAGAGAGGATTGCCGGGGTTGTAGCGCAGGAAGTCGCACCACAGCACCTGCGCGATGTCGGCCATGCCCATCGGCATGCCGGGATGCCCCGAGTTGGCGCGCTGCACGGCGTCCATGGAGAGCGCACGGATGGCATTGGCGAGTTCGCGGCGTGTGATCATTGGGGGCCTCGCGGTTGCGGGAACCGCGCATGTTCGGGCACGAGTTTCGGGGCGCGCATTTTCCACCACTCG
>JASHTN010000453.1 GCA_030040525.1 Gammaproteobacteria bacterium
CGAAGATTGCGCTCGCGGTGGACGATGACCTCACTGGCGCCGTCGTTCCAGCCGCTGCATTGAGCCACGACGGGAAGCCGGGTCTGGAGCGCGCGAACGCCTCGGGCACGGCGGTTCGGACCGATGCGCAGCTTGACTTCACTACCCGGGGTGGCAACGCGCTACCCCCCAACTCAACGCTGACCTGGAAGGGCACGCTGAGCGTGCCTCACCCGGGCAGCTACTGGATTTCTCTGCAATTCATGGGCGCGCACGCGAGGATATCAATCGACGGGAAACCGTTGCCGGTGCTGGGTATGGACCCAGGCGAGATGCTGCAAGCTAATAATGACGACTTGGTGCCCACCGTCGACGGCTTGGACAATGTTCGCCGGGCCGTCGAGTTAGCCGCCGGCGCCCACGCTATCCAGGTGAAGATTACACCCGACACCTCGAACGCTCCCGTCCAGGTGCGCCTGAACTGGTACACGCCGGAGCAGCGCAAAGCCGATCACGAAGCGGCCATCGCCGCGGCGCGTAATGCCCAGGTGGCGGTGGTCTTCCTCTGGGCTCGCCTGTACCCCGTCTTCGGTCTGCCGGGCAAGCAGAATGAACTGGTCGAGGAAGTGGCCGCGGTCAATCCCAACACTATTGTGGTGCTGAACACCAGTCAGCCTGTCGCTCTGCCGTGGCTCGACAAAGTGAAGGCGGTCCTCGAAGTGTGGTGGCCCGGGGACGAAGGTGGGTGGGCCACGGCCAATGTGTTGCTCGGCAAGAAAAGCCCCGCGGGCCGCCTGCCGATCACCTGGGCGCGGCGCTTGGAAGACTACGCCGCTACCAGCCCCGATGATCCCGAGAGATCACAGAGGGGAGTGAATCACAAGACGACCTTCAGCGAGGGTGTCGATGTGGGTTATCGCTGGTTTGACCGGCAGAAGACCGAGCCGCTCTTCCCCTTTGGGTACGGCCTGAGCTACACATCGTTCGCCTATTCCGGCCTGCGAGTCGCTAAGGCCTCCGATGGCGGCCTGGACGTGCAGGTCACTCTCCGAAACACGGGGCACGTAGACAGCGACGAAGTGCCGCAAGTGTACCTGGGCGCGCCCGGCGAGGCCCCGGCCGGCGTGCAATTTCCGGTTCGCAGCCTGGTGGCATTCGACCGCGTCTTCGTTCCAGCAGGCCAGAGCCGAACCGTGACGCTACGAGTCGCGCAACGGCAGTTACAGTATTGGTCAACCGCGGACGGAAAATGGCTGACGCTAACCAGCCCGCGTACCGTGAGCGTCGGCGCCTCCTCGCGCGACCTGCGAGCGGACAAGACGGTTTATATCACGGCAGATTACACGGGTGCGGGGCGTTGAGAACTCAAGGTGCTCTGCGGATCTCCGTGGAGTGAGCGAAGCCTCAGAAGCTGAAATCTGAGATCAATAGCCGTGTCCTCGCACCGCCAGCCACGAATTGATCCCCGATACGCAGAGAATGCGATGCGCGGAGGGCTCAGAGCCAGGTAATTGTCCACCAACAGACCCTCGTAACCGTTCGGGGTTCCATCGCAGGCCTTCCAGTCGCACCTGTTGCCGTTGGGAGCGCGTCCGTGGAAAAGCCCGTTTTCATATCCCTTGAGCATGGGAAACAGCATGGCACCGGTGGTCTCGAAGGGAAGCAATGCGAACGAAGTGCGCAGATTCCTAGGGAGAGCCGTAGTTCCATGCTTCCCGGTAGATGGGGAGCGACGGCGAGCCCGCTGAACCGGGTACCCCGCTGCCTTAGCACAGTCACCCCTCTCCCCTTGGGAGAGGGCAATCGGACCTCGAGTTCGGAGACCTCACGCAGCTCGCTCGTGCCAGCCTGGACACGGATGAGCCACGTCTGAATCTCCCACGCCTTAAGGCTAACCTGGTGATCGAGCCCGAACGGCGTGCTTTTCAAAGAGGCTCGCGTCGCCCGACCTACCCGGGAGAGACGCTTGATTCTGTTGGATAATGGTGAAAGAGCGACTGTTTCCGATTTAAGAATCTCATTTTAGAGAATTTCGCGGCCTTGGCGTGTGTCGGCGCCCACGTTGCCCGAGGGCGCCGGACTTATTAGGTGACGCAGCGGCGTCAGATACTTCTCATAATGGCGCCAGCGCCCCACCGACGCGGTGCTAATCTTCTGGCGCACCTGCCAGCGACTCGCCGTCATGACCACGCGATCGGTCTCGTGAAACTTTAGGCACTGCGGATCCCACGGCAGGCCAATGAAGTCGAGCATCCGCCGCGTCCAGGCCTCCTGATTCCCGATTAGCGCCTCGTACGGAACTTCCAGCAGCGCCGACGCCGGTAGCAGCGAGCGCCAGTGATCGGTGATGCGGACGTATTCGCCATAGTAGTGCGCCAGATCGTCAAAATCGTTCGCATAATCTGGCATGTTGAAGAAATTCTGAAAGTAGATCGACAGGCACGTATCGAGGGGGTGGCGCCGCATGTGAATAATGCGCGCTCGCGGGAACACTGCGTGAATCAATCCCGTGTACAGGAAATTGCCCGGCATTTTGTTGATGACACGCAGTGCACCGCCGGCTGACGCCGTGAGGCGCCTGAGATAGTCGCGCGCCATCTCCGGTATGAGGCTCGCCGCGTGCTCGCTGCCGAGGCCTACCTTCTCCAAAGCCACGAATGCGCTGTCCCAGAAACGCACCTCCCCTGCACCGAATACGGACAGGTGCGAGGCGAGGATCTGTTCAGTCAGCGAGGTGCCCGATCGCAGCATGCCGATGATAAAAACCGGAAGCTCGGAGTCAGACGCGAGGCGGCGACACTGGCGCAGGAACGCGGCGTCAAAGGCGGCGTTCATTCGCGCGACGCGCTGTGTCAGTTTCGCCCTATTGTAGATGGCCCCATAGCGTTTGCTGAGCTCATTAGCCTGCCGATAGTTGCTGAACGCCTCATCGTATTGTCCAACGTCGTCAAAGTATTTGCCGAGCGCGTAGCGCAGGCTGATCTCGTGTCCGAGCGCCAGGGGCTTTGTCAGCAATCCCTGAACGCCCTGTAGCCAGGTGCTGTCGTCCCTGGTCATCCGGCGATGCGTGGCAATACCGCAGTACGCTACCGGAAAAGACGGGTCGAGGACCCGTGCTCGCTCAAAGAGCTGCTGCGCCTCCCTAAACTGGCCGCGATCGGCGCGCAGCTCAGCGAGTACCGTGTGTGCTTCGACATTGTCCGGCTGGACGGCGAGCGCGCTCTGAACGCTGGCTTCTGCCTCACTTGCACGCCCCTGTATACGCAGCACCGCGGCGAGGCGTAGGAGGGCCTGCGGGTAGTCCGCTCGCAGTACCAGCGCGCGGCGAAAGCTGGCCGCCGCCTCCTCCAGACGTCCCAAATCGAACCGTCCCAACTCGGAGAGGGCGTTGCCGAGGTCATAGTGGCTGTCGGCGCGCTGGGGATCGAGCTCGATGGCCTGACGATAGAGGGGCAGCGCTTCGCGACGTCGGCCTAAGTCGCGCAGCACGTTGCCGAGGTTATTCAGCGCATCCACATAGCAGGGATCGAGAGTGAGCGCCTGTCGATAGCTCGCCGCTGCCTGCTCGCGCTGCCCCAGGGCGGCGCGCACGAGGCCAAGGCAGTTGTGCGCCACGCTCAAC
The DNA here is from genome assembly GCA_030040525.1 of Gammaproteobacteria bacterium. Classification (GTDB taxonomy): domain Bacteria; phylum Pseudomonadota; class Gammaproteobacteria; order Steroidobacterales; family Steroidobacteraceae; genus 13-2-20CM-66-19. Next base: position 3,602 of record JASHTN010000453.1, read on the forward strand.
CTCGGGTCGAGCGCTACAGCGCGCTCGCTCGCCGCGAGAGCCTCCGGGAGCTGACCGAGCTGCCAGAGCGCATAGACCAGATTGCAGTGTATTTCCGCGTTGTCGGCTTCGATGGCAAGCGCACGGCGATAATACCCGGCCGCTTCTGCCGGCTGTCCCATATCCAGGAACACATTGGCGAGGTTGTTGCACGCCTCGGCCGAGCGCGGGTCTAGCTC
>JASHTN010000454.1 GCA_030040525.1 Gammaproteobacteria bacterium
AGGCGTTGCCGGTAGGCCGCGTAGGCCGCCGCATCGCCCGCGACGTGCCCCGGCCACGCTGCCGGATCGCCGAGCGGCAGGTGTGCACCGTCGCCGAGCGCCAGCGTCGAGAGCACCCCCGGAGCGAGCTTCAGCCCGTGAGCGGCGAGCCGCAGCTCCTTGAGGAGCGGCGTCGGCGCGTGCAGCAGGTGGGCGCACGCCGACACCCTGAAGCCCGGCGTGAACTCACGCGTCACGGCCGCGCCGCCGAGCTGGGCTCCCGCCTCGAGCACCAGCACCGAGCGGCCGCCGCGCGCCAGGTAGGCCGCGCAGGTGAGTCCGTTGTGGCCGCCCCCGACCACGATGCAGTCGTAGGAGGTGCGGGCCGCGGCGCTCATGCGGGCGGCGTCCGTTTGAGGTCGGTGAGAATCGCGCGCGCCGCGTTCGCACCGGGTGCGCCCATGACGCCGCCGCCGGGGTGGGTACTCGCCCCGCACATGTACATTCCCGGCACCGGCGCGCGGTACTGCGCGTAGCCGGGGATCGGGCGGTTGAACAGCAGCTGATCGAAGGTCAGCTCGCCCTGGAAGATGTTGCCCTCGGTGAGGCCGACCTCGGTCTCGATGTCCTGCGGCGTACGGATCTCCGCGTGCAGGATCAGATCGCGAAAGTCCGGGCTGTGCTGCGCGATGGTCTCGATCACCGTGTCGCCGAAGGCGCGGCGCTTGTCGGCAGTCCAGGGACCGTCGGCGAGGGCGTAGGGGCAGTACTGCACGAACACCGACATATAGTGCTTGCCGTGCGGCGCCATGGTCGGATCGATCTGCGAAGGGATCAGCATGTCGATGTAGGGGGCGGCTGACCAGCGGCCCTCCTTCCAGTCGTCGTAGGCGCGCTCGAGCATGTCGATCGTGTCGGTGACATGCAGGTCGCCTCGGATGCAGGGTGCGCCCTGCGGAATCGCCGGGAAGCGCGGCAAGCCGTCGAGGGCGATGTTGAGCTTGCCGGAGGAGCCGCGGATCTTGAAGCGGCGCACCTGCTCGAGGAACTCCCCGGGCAGGTGCCGCGGGTCCATGGTCTCGAGGAAGGTGCGGCGCACGTCGAGGTTGGAGACCACCACCGGGGCGCGGACCTCCTCGCCGCCGGCGAGCACCACGCCCTCGGCGCGGCCATGCTTCACCAGGATCTGCTCGACCGGCGCATCGCTGCGGACCGTGCCGCCGCTCGCTGCGAGCGAGGCGGCGAGCGCCTGGGTGATCGCCCCCATGCCGCCGCGCGCGAAGCCCCAGGCGCCAACCGCGCCGTCGATGCTTCCCATGTAGTGATGCAGCAGCACGTAGGCGGTGCCCGGCGAGCGCGGCCCGAGAGCGGTGCCGATGATGGAGCTGCCGGCCATGTGGGCCTTGACGATCTCGCTCTCGAAATACTCATCGAGGAGGTCTGCGCAGCTCATCGTCCAGAAGCGCAGCGTGTCATGGAGGCGCGACCCGCCGAGCCTGAGGAAGTGCCGCCCGAGCCAGAGCAGCTCCTTGAGATCGCGCGCGCGGAATGAGGTCGGATCCGGTGGCTCGCGCAGCAGCAACGGCTTGATGAAGCGGCAGTGGCGCAGCATGTCGCGCACGAAGCGGTCGTAGCTCTCGGCGTCGCGGCGCGAATGCCGCGAGATCTCGCGGCGCAGCGCGTCGTGATTGTCGTAGAGCGCGAGGTGGCCGCCGCCGCGCATCAGCGTGCAGCCGCCCTCGTAGGGGATGATCTGCAGCCCGTAGCGCGGCAGCTCGAGGGCGCGGATGATCTCGGTGCGCAGCAGGCTGCAGACGTACGAGCAGTTCGAGTAGGTGAAGCCGTCGTAGAGCCGGCGGCTGACCGCCGCGCCGCCGATATAGGGGTTGCGCTCGAGCACCAGCACGTCGAGCGCGGCGCGTGCCAGGTAGCAGGCGGTCACCAGGCCGTTGTGCCCGGCGCCCACCACGATCACATCGTGGCGGTGGCGCCGCCCGGCGCCGCCGTTCGCTCCCCTGCCCTCGCCCGTCACCGCGCCCCCGCTGCGGCCCGCCGCCTCAGGCGGGCACCCGTCGGTGGCCGCCGAGCGAGCTCAGCGTGCGATCGATCGCCACCTCGAAGGCGGTGAGCGTGTCCTTCAGACACGAGTCGTCGTGCGCCGCCGAGACGAACCACGGCTCGCGCGAATCCGGCTCACAGAGGATGCGCTCGTCGTGCAGCACCCGGGCGGTGGCATCGTAGAAGCTGTAGTCGCTCGACTTCCAGTCGCGGTAGGTGCGCGGCGGATCGTGCGCGAAATAGAGTCCCGTCATCGACGCATGGCCGACGAAGCTGTGGGCGATGCCGCGGCTCTTGAGGATCGCGCTCTGTCCGGCGCGCAGCCGCGTGCCATAGGCGGCAATGCGCTCGAGCGCATCGGTCTCGTCGAGGATCTCGAGGGTCTTCTCGGCCGCGGCCAGCGACACCGGGTGCGCGGTGTAGGTGCCGCCGTGGGCGACTCCCTTGCCGAGCTTGCGCATGATGTCCTCGCGCCCGGCCAGCACCGAGATCGGATAGCCGTTGGCGAGCGCCTTGGCGAAGGTGCACAGGTCGGCGCGCACCCCGTAGAGCTCCTGCACGCCGCCGCGCGCGACGCGAAAGCCGGTCTTGACCTCGTCGATGACCATGACCACGCCGTAGCGGTCGCAGAGGGCGCGCGCCGCGCGCACGTAGGCGGGGTCGGCGGCGATCCCCAGGCAGTTGCCCATGATCGGCTCGATCAGCAGGCAGGCGATCGAGCTGCCGTGGCGCTGCAGCACGTCCTCGAGCTGGTTGGCATCGTTCGCCTGCACGAAGTGCGCGAAGTTGCGGGTGCTGAGCGGCACGCCCTCGCTGTAGGGATACACCTCCGGATCCCCGACCTGCTGCCACTTGTCCATCGGCGTGTACCACATGGCCGCGTCGAACAGGCCGTGGTAGCTGCCTTCGAGGATCACGTAGTCGTCGCGCTTGGTGT
>JASHTN010000455.1 GCA_030040525.1 Gammaproteobacteria bacterium
CGGACAGCATCCCGGACGACATCGCCGCCATTCTCGACCCGTTCGGCAACGCCACCCACACCGCGCTCGCCTTCAACATGGTGGGCGAGGACGTGCTGATCACCGGCGCCGGCCCGATCGGCATCATGGCGACGGCGATCGCGCGCTTCACCGGAGCGCGCCACGTGGTCGTCACCGACGTCAACGATTACCGCCTCAAGCTCGCACGCCGCATGGGAGCAACGCGCGCCATCAACGTGGCTCGCGCCGAATCGCTCGATCAGACCATGAAGGAGCTCGGCATGCAGGAGGGCTTCGACGTCGGGCTGGAGATGTCGGGCAACGCCGCGGCGCTGCGCGAGATGCTGCGCACCATGCACCACGGCGGCTCGATCGCGATCCTCGGGATCCCGCCTGAGGACACTGCCATCGACTGGAACCAGGTGATCTTCAAGGGGCTCACCATCAAGGGCATCTACGGCCGCGAGATGTTCGAGACGTGGTACAAAATGGCGAGCATGCTGCAGAGCGGCCTGAAGATCGAGCCGATCATCACCCACCACTACCCGATCCAGGAGTTCCAGCAGGGGTTCGTCACCATGGGATCGGGGAAGTCCGGCAAGGTGATCCTCGACTGGACATCGCTATAGGCGCGCCGCTATGAGGGCGCGTCAGCGGACCTCGCAGAAGCAGTAAGCGTACAGCCGGTCGGGCACATTGAGGCGCGCCAGGTGCGCCACTTCGCGCGTCAGCGGATCGAGACGGTGCGCCAGACCTGCGAGTGCGGCCGCGCGCGGATCGGCCGCGGCGCTCCCCAGCAAGCCGGCCGCGCGCGTGCGCAGCGCCAGCGCGAGCTGCTGCGCCAGGGTGAGCTCGGGCTGGAGGAACTCGGGCGCATAGCGCGTGAGCTTGGCGCGCCGCGCGGCCGCCGCCACGGCCTCGTCGAACGAGCCGAGGTGATCGACCAGACCGAGGCGCAGCGCATCGCCGCCCGCCCAGACGTGCCCCTGCGCGATGGCATCGATATCGGCGCGACTCTTCCTGCGCCCGCTCGCGACGCGATCGAGGAACTCGTCGTAGCCGCGGGAGATCTGCGACTGCACCAGGGCGCGTGCCTGATCCCCGAGCGGCCGGTCGAGACGCAGCTGGCCCGACAGCGCCGTGGTGCCGACGCCGTCGACGCTCACGCCCACCTTGCCGAGAGTCCGGTCGACCGTGGGAATGATCGCGAAGATGCCGATCGAGCCGGTAAGGGTCGCCGCGCTCGCCCAGATCTCGTCCGCCGGTGCCGAGATGTAGTAGCCGCCGGAGGCGGCGTAGCCGCTCATCGACACCACCAGCGGCTTGCCGGCTGCGCGCAGCGCCGTGAGCTCGCGGTAGATCTCTTCGGAGGCCAGGACGCTGCCGCCGGGACTGTCGACGCGCAGCACCACCGCCTTGACGTCCGGGTCGAGGCGCGCCTGGCGGATCAGGCGCGAGGTCGAATCGCCGCCGATGCTCCCCGGCGGCTGATCGCCGTCGAGGATGTCGCCCTCGGCCACGATCACACCGATGCGCGGCTTGCCGTCGGCCTGGCGCTTCTTCTCGGCCTGCGCGTAGCGCAAGTAGTCGGCCACCGACACCGAGCGGAACGAGCCCGTCGTGTCATCCGTGCCCGCTAGCTCGATGAGGCGCTTCTCGGCCTCGAGCTGCGTCTTGATGCCGGTGACGAGGCGGGCCGCGAGTGCCACCTGCGGCGCGTCGCCGTGTGCCGCCGGCACCGTCTGCGCCAGCGAGTCGACGTACTTCGCGATCGCGTCGGGCGGGAGCTTGCGGGCGCGCGTCACCGCCGCCTGGTAGGTGCTCCAGAGAGCCTCGAGGTATGCGCGGCTCTCCGCGCGGTCCTCGGGCGACATGCCGGTGCGCGTGAAGGTCTCGACTGCGCTCTTGTAGGCGCCGACGCGGAATACGTTGATGTCCACGCCGAGCTTGTCGAGCACGTCCTTGATGTAGACGCGGTAGCGGTCGTAGCCGTCGATGAGCACGAAGCCCATGGGGTCGAGGTAGCTCTCGTCGGCCTCGGCAGCGAGGTAGTAGCGCTCCTGGGTGAGCTCGGTGCCGTAGGCGATCACCTTCTTGCCGGTGGCGCGGAACTCGCGCAGCGCGCGGGCCAGCTCCTCGAGTGTCGGCTGCGTCGCGCCGTCGAGCTTGTCGAGGTCGAGCGCGATCACCGGGATGCGCGGATCGCGGGCCGCAGCCCGGATCGAGTCGGTCAGATCCCAGAGCAGCGTCTCGGAGCGGCCGTCGCCGCGCGCCTGCTCGAGAGCCCGCTCGACCGGCTCGCCCGAGAGCTGCTCGACCAGCTCGCCCTCGGGGGCGACGAGCAGCGCCGCCCGGCCCGGGATGTGCGGCGCCGCACCCACCCAGACACCGATCGCGATCGCGAAGATCACGAGCAGCACGATCAGGTGCAGCGCCTTGCGCAGGCCGTCGAGGCCGCGCCACAGTCCCGCAAGGAAGGCTCGTGCTTGCATGGGCTCGGCTCCCTCTCCCTGAGCTCTAGATCTTCTCCTCGATGCGCGCGGCCTTGCCGGCCAGATCGCGCAGGTAGTAGAGCTTCGCGCGCCGTACGCTGCCGCGGCGCTTGACCGTGATGTCGCTGATCGCGGGGCTGTAAGTCTGGAAGACGCGCTCGACGCCCTCGCCGTGCGAGATCTTGCGCACCGTGAACGAGGAGTTCAGCCCGCGGTTGCTGCGCGCGATGACGACGCCTTCGTAGGCCTGCACGCGCTCGCGATCGCCCTCCACCACCTTGACCTGCACGACCACGGTGTCGCCCGGCTTGAAGTCGGGGATCTCACGGGTCATGCGCTGCTTGTTGAGTTCCTGAATGATCTTGCTCATCTCACTTACCTCGATCACCACCGCGCGCCGCACCCG
>JASHTN010000456.1 GCA_030040525.1 Gammaproteobacteria bacterium
ACCGGCGACCTGGTGCAGGACGACCCGGCCGGCTATCCGCACTTCCGGCGGCTGTTCGCCGCGCTCGGGCTGCCGGTGCTGTGTGTCGCCGGCAATCATGACGACCCGCAGGCGATGCGCCGCGAGCTCGCGGGCGCGCCGTTCGTCCTCGACGGCTGCGTCGACCTCGGGCGCTGGCGCATCGTGCTGCTCGACAGCTGCATCCCGGGCTGCGCCGGCGGCCACATGAGCGGCGAGACGCTCGCGGCCCTCGAGGCGGCGCTCGCCGGCGCCGGCAAGCGGCATTGCCTGGTGTGCCTGCATCATCATCCGGTGGCGATGGCGAGCCGCTGGCTCGACCGCGTCGGGCTCGACAACGCCGCAGAATTCTTCGCCTGCATCGACCGGCACTCCAATGTGCGCGCCATCGCCTGGGGTCACGTGCATCAGAGCTTCGACGGCCTGCGGCGCGGCGTGCGGCTGCTCGCCACGCCCTCGACCTGTGCGCAGTTCCTGCCCAACGCCGATAGCTTCACGGTCGACTGCCGCCCGCCGGGTTACCGTACGCTCGAGCTGCGCGCGGACGGTACACTGCTGACGGAGGTCGTGTGGGTCGAGCAATACAGCGGTGGCTCCTTGCGGTCGGCCTGCTCGGCTGCCTGACCGCCCAGGCCGCGAGCCCCGTGTGGGCGATCCGCGGCGCGCACAGCACGGTATATCTCGCAGGCTCGGTGCACCTGTTGCCGACCGAGCAGGCGACGCTGCCGGCGGGCCTGCTGCGCGCCTACGCGGACTCGAGCCGGCTGGTGATGGAGATCGACCTCGGCAAGCTCGACACGCTGCAACTCGCCAACTGGATGCTCGAGCACGGCAAGCTGCCGGCCGGCGCGACGCTGCGCGGGGTGATCGGGCCTGAGCGCTACGGCGCGGTCACGCATGCGGCCGGCGACCTCGGCCTGCCGCAGGAGGCGCTCGATGACGAGGCGCCGTGGGTGGTGGCCATCGAGCTCACGGACCTCGAGTACCTCAAGCTCGGGTTCGATCCTGAGCAGGGTGTCGAGGAGCAGCTCGTGCAGCGCGCACACGCCGACGGCAAGGCGACCGCAGGACTCGAGACCGTCGACGCCGAGCTCGGCTCGCTCGCCACGCTCCCGCAGGCGGACCAGGTGCGCCTCCTCGATCAGACCCTGAAGGAGCTTGACGAGCCGCCAGGCGAGCTCCAGGACATTGTCGGTGCCTGGCGCAGCGGGGATGCGCCGCAGCTTGCGAAGCTCCTGGCGGGCGAGTACCGCGAGTTCCCGGCGCTGTACCGGCCGCTGGTGACCGAGCGCAACCGGCTGTGGCTGCCGCAGATCGAGCAGATGCTCGCCGGGCGCGACAACTGCCTGGTCGTGGTCGGCGCCCTGCACCTGGTGGGCGACGGCGGCCTGCTCGAGCTTCTGCGTCGCGACGGCTACCAGCCCGTGCAGCTGAACTGACCTCGGCGCCCCCGCGAGCTCACTTCACCCGGGCTGACCGCGCGACGTAGAAGCACCAGAGCGGGATGGTGAGCGCCAGCGTCCAGGCGAACACCAGCCAGCCGACGAAACCGTCGAAACGGCTCAGCAGGAAAGCCGCCGGCGCGGCACGCTGCGGGTGGCTGAGCTCGTGCACCACCAGCATCACCCACACCCAGCCGGCGTGCAAGCCGATGCAGGCGGCGATGTTGCCGGTGGCGGCGCGCACCAGGCCGAGCGCGACGCCAACGGCAAACAACGCGAGAAAGGCATCCGCGATCGCCAGCGGCCGGGCAAAGACATGCAGCGTGCCGGCGAGCAACGCCACGCCGCTGCCGGGGTTCACCTGCGAGGGGGCAATGTGGAAGCTCGCGAAGAAGTGGCTGGCGGCGTAAATGAGCGCCGTGAGCAGCACCGCAGCGCGCGTGCCGGACTCGCGCTCGATGGCCGTGTGCATCGCCCCGCGGAGGAAGGTCTCCTCGATGAGCGCCACCGCTAGCGCGCTCAGGGCCCGCGCCGCGACCACGCGCGCCAGCGCCCGCGCCGTCAGCCCGGCCGCGGTCCACTCGAGGAGTCCGAGCGCGCTCATGATGACCACCACCCCGAGCATGGTGGCGACGCCGAGGAGCAGCCCGAGCCCGAGCTCGCGTGCGAACTCGCGCCGCGCGAGCCCGTAGCCGAGGCTGGCGCGGTGGGCGAGCCCGAGGCGCCGTGCCACGAGCACGAAGCCCACCAGCAGCGCCAGCATGCCGATGCGCTCGCCGATGCGATGGAACGGGAAGTCGAAATGCGGATGCAGCAGCAGCCACGCGGGATAGGTGAAGACGGCGATAGCGGCGAGCGCCGCCGCGATCAGACCGAGGAACCAGGCGAAGGCGCGCATCCCCCGAAGCTAGCAGGCGAGCAGCGCACGCCACTCGGCGACGACCGCCGACAGGCGAAAGCGCGGGTCAGGACCGACACGCGGACGCGCGCCGTGGCGCCAGCGGCCGATGCGCTCGAGGTACCCGTCGAAGAGCCCGAGGCGGTCGGCGAGGCGCGCGGCCCAGGCGCGCCGCCGCGGTGTCAGGTTGTGCAGCAGCGTCTCGTAGGCACGCTGCGCCGCGCCGACCGGCAGCAGCTGCTCGCGGTCGCCGAGCACCTCGGCGGCGGCTCCGCAGTCGTGCGTCAGCACCGGAGTCCCGACCGCGCGCGATTCGGCGAACACCAGGCCGAAGGTCTCCGGAATCACGAAATTTGCGCTGAAGGTGCACAGCGCGCTGCGCGCCTCGGCAACGATGCGGGCGTGCGGCAGCGAGCCCAGCCACTCGACGCCGTCGAGGCGCTGCGCGGGCAGATCCTTGTAACCAGGATTGCCGACGCACAGGCGCAGCTGCGGCATGCGCCGACGCAGCGCGCGGAAGGCATCGAGCGTGAACCTCAGTCCCTTGTTGGGCGAGGAGAAGAACACCAGCTTGTCGGGATCGACCGGCGTGCCGTCCGGGACCAGAGCGTCCTCGACCGGATTGTAGATGCGGTGCACCGCGAGGCGCTCGCAGCCGCGGATGCGCGCGACGGTGGCCGCCACGCGCGCACGCTGGTAATCCGATACGCAGACGATCTGCGGCTGCAGCCGGCGCAGCGCGTCCGCAGCAGCGAGGAACCAGCGCGAGCGCGAGGAGCCGGGCTCGATGCGGTCGTGCAGCCACAGCCAGGGACGGGCGCGCGGCGCGAGCGCGGTGGCCCGCTCGAGGGCGCGCGGGTCGCGCAGTACCACCACCTGCTCGACGGCCTCGAGGCGGCCGGGTGCAAGGTAGCGCCCGGCATCGACGCTGCGGTTGTGCTGGCTGACCCAGGCGTCGAGGCTCTCGGCAATGCGCACCACGCTCGCCTCGGTGCCGGCGAG
>JASHTN010000457.1 GCA_030040525.1 Gammaproteobacteria bacterium
GCCGAAGCGGCTGTAGTCGAGCTCGGTGCGCAAAAAGAACGGCTGCGCCGGGTCCGGCCGCAGCGCGAATCCGCCGCCAACGGTCCAGCCGGTGTTGAGATAGTCGGCGGTGGTGCCGAGCGGGAAGCTCGGGCCGCCGTCGACGAACCATTGCAGCGGCAGCGGCTGCACCGCGTACACCTGCGCGAGCGCCGGACTGCAGAACCCAACCAACATCAGGGGCGCGAGAAGACGGAGGGGATTTTTCATGGCGTGCATCATCCGGTCCTTTGGCTGAATCAGTCCTGAATAGCGCGCCCGCCTGCCGCGGCCGGCGCGCGCACACTCACCCAGGCTTAGTCCCGCGCCGGGCCGCGGAGTTTCCGCCGCACGCTGCGGCTGATGTCCTCGAGCTCCGCGATGCCGAGCGCGCTGGCACAGACAAAGAACGCGCCAGCGGCGCAGGCGATGACAGCCACGAGGCACGCGAGCTTCGGCCAGAAAGGCTGCACCGCCCAGTCGGCAAGCAGCCAGTGGCCGCCGGCCCAGGCGACGCCGAGCAGCACGGCGCAGGCGAGGCTGAGCTTCGCCAGCAGCCGCCCCATGGCCAGCGACTCGAGCGCGCCCAAGTGCGCGCGCATCAGCCCGTAGAGGATCAGGAAGTTGCTGGTGGCGACGCAGGCGGTGGAGAACGCGAGCCCCCGATGGCCCCAGCCGAGCTGCACGGTGAAGATCCAGTTGAGCAGCAGGTTCACGCCCACCGCGATGAAGCTCACCACCATCGGGGTCTTGCGCCGCTCGAGCGCGTAGAAGGCGTTGACCAGCACCTTGAGGGCGGCATAGCCGCACAGCCCGATGGCGTAGAAGCGCAGCGCGCCGGCGGCTTCGGCGGCGGCGTGCGCGCCGAAGCGGCCGTGCTGGTAGAGCACCGACATGATCGGCTCGGCCAGCACCGTCAGCCCGACGCTCGCCGGGATGGTCATGAGGAACGCGAGCCGCATGCCGCGCGCGAGCTCGCTCCTGAACGCCGGCATGTTGTTGCCCGCGGCCATGCGCGCCAGCAGCGGCAGCGCCACGGTGCCGAGCGCCACGCCGAACACGCCGAGGGGCAGCTGCATCAGGCGGAAGGCGATGTTCAGCCAGTAGGTCGGGCCGTCGCCGAGGCGCGAGGCGAACACCGAGTTCACCAGCACGTTGACCTGGGTGCTGCTCGCGGCCACCACCGACGGCCCCATGAGCCGCAGAATCGCGCTCACGCCGGGGTCGCGCCAGCGGAAATCCGCACGGTAGCGGTAACCCTGACGCCGCAGCGCCGGCAGCTGCACGCCGAGCTGCAGCGCGCCCCCGAGGAGCGTGCCGATGGCGAGTCCGAGGATCGCGCGCGGCCCGAAGTGCGGATCGAGCCAGACCCCGAGCAGCACGCCGCCGACGATCGAGCCGAGGTTGAAGAAGCTCGAGGCCATGGCCGGCATCCCGAACACGTTCTTCGCGTTCAGCATGCCCATCACCAGCGCCGCCAGCGACACCAGCAGGATGAACGGAAACATGATGCGGGTCAGCGTCACGGTGAGCGCCGCCTTGTCGCCGCTGAAGCCGGGCGCGAGCAGCGCGACCAGCTGCGGGGCGAAGGCGATGCCGAGCAGCGTGATGGCGCTCAGGGTGATCGCCGCGAGCGTCGCCACCTTGTTGGCGAGGCGCCAGGCCGCGGCGTCATCCTCGCGCACCACCGTCTTGCTGAAGACGGTGACGAAGGCCGTCGACAGTGCGCCTTCGGCGAACAGGTCGCGCAGCAGGTTGGGGATGCGGAACGCGATGGTGAACGCGTCCATGATGCGGCCGCCGCCGAACAGCGCCGCAAACACCTGCTCACGGATCAGGCCGAGGACGCGGCTGCAGAGCACCGCGAGCCCGACGACCCCCGCCGCACGGGTGTTCAGCCTCTCGGCACGAGCCTCCGGCCCCGCCGCAGCGGCGCGCTGCGCCGGTGTGTCGCCTGCTGGCATGCGGCCGTCACGGTAGCATCCGCGCCGCGCTCACGGCCAGCCGTCGCCCGCTCGCGGCGCGTCAGCCCCCCGGGCCGGTGCGCCAGGTCGCGGTGATGCCGAAAGTGCGCGGTCGGAACGTGTACTGGTTTTGCTGCACCGAGGGCGAGCCCGCCGGGTTATAGGGGTCGTTCATCCCCAATGCGTAGTTGGTGACGGTATGGTTGTTGGTCAGATTCTCGATGAACGGCGTGATCAGCCAGCTCCCGAGCGTGATTCCGCCGCGCAACGAGGTGAACGTGGTCGACGAGAGCGTGTAGGTATAGGGGTAGTACTGCGAGGAGCGCGGGTCCTGCAGCACGGACGGCCAGGGATTGCGGCTCTCGTATTCCCAGTCGACGCGCACGAACGCGTCGTGCTCCCCGACCTTGAAGCTGTACTCCGGCCCGAGAGCCACGGTCCACGGCGGGTTGAGGCCCGGCGCATCGTTGATCGCCGCCTGGCCGGAGATGGCATCGCCCTCCACCGCGAGCGGCTGACCGGCGGAGTTGACGATCGGCGAGTTCTTGGTGTAGCGCGCGTCGGTGTAACCCACCGCGAGATCCAGGTGCAGCGGGCCGGCGTTGGCCTCCGCCTGCAGATCGAAGCCCTTGGCAACCGCGGTGCCGAGGTTGTCGGTGAATTGCAGCCCACACACGCCTGCGACATACACGCTCTGCTGGATGTTGTTCCACTTGATGTAGTAGACGCTGGTCGCGATGCGCAGGAACTGACCGAAGGCGTTCTTCGACCCGACCTCGTAGTCCTGGGTCGAATCGGAGTCATAGGTGAGCGGTGCGCCCTTGGGGAAGCCCTCCATGGCGAGATTCGAGTCGCAATAAGGCGGCAGCTCGGGGTT